>NZ_JBFBDW010000035.1:0-77994 GCF_040683455.1 Kitasatospora sp. NPDC093679 | reverse complement strand
CCGGCGGCACCGCCACCACGATCGCCGTCGGCCGGGCCGTCCGGCAGACCGGGGATGGGGAGGACGGGTGAACCACTGGCTGATCGGCCTCGCCCTCGCCTTCGTCGTCGCCACCGCGACCGTCGCCGTGCTCACCCGCGACCCGGCCCGGCAGGCCGTCGTGCTGTCCGCGCTCGGCCTCGGCCTCGCCGTGCTGTTCGCCGTTCTCCAGGCACCCGACGTCGCCCTCTCCCAACTGGCCGTCGGCACCGCCCTCACCCCGCTGCTGATCCTGCTGACCGTCCGCAAGACGGGCCGCCGCCGCGCCCCCGAGGACCGGGACGAGGAACAGCGGTGACCGCCCGCGCCCGCCTGCTGCTGGCGCTGGCCGCCGCCGCGGTGATCGCCGCCTTCTTCGCCGCCGCCTGCACCGACCTGCCGCCCTTCGGCTCCGCGAGCCACCCCTACGGCGACCGCGCCGTCGCCGCGGCGCTCGCCCACCGCACCGCCAACGTCGTCTCCTCCGTCAACTTCGACCTCCGCGCCTTCGACACCCTCGGCGAGGAGTCCATCCTCTTCGGCACCGTCCTCGGCGCCGCCCTGCTGCTGCGCCGCGCCCGCGACGAACGCCACCACCGCGCCGAGGCCGGACGCGTCCTGCCCACCACCAAGCTCTTCGGCACCCTGCTGCTGCCGGTCACCCTGGTCGTCGGCGTCTACGTCGTCGCCCACGGCCAGCTCAGCCCCGGCGGCGGCTTCCAGGGCGGCGTGGTGCTCGCCACCGCCCTGCACCTCGCCTACGTCGCCGCCGACTACCGCGCCCTGCGCAGCCTGCGGCCGCTCGCCGTCCTCGACGTCACCGACTGCGCCGCCGCGGCCTCCTTCACCCTCGTGGGCCTCGCCACCCTCGCCGCCGGCAGCGCCTTCCTGCAGAACACGCTGCCGCTCGGCACCTTCAACACGATCACCTCCGGCGGCACCGTCCCGCTGCTGAACGCCGCCGTCGGCGTCGAGGTCGCCACCGGGCTGATCGTCCTGATCGCCCACTTCCTCGACCAGGCCGTCGAACTGACCGACCCCGACGAACACCGGAAGGAGCGCCCGTAGTGGGCGTCTGGCCCTACCTCGCCGCCGGCTGGGTGCTGCTCGTCGCCCTGTACGGCCTCGTCACCAGCCGCAACCTCGTGCACGCCGTCGGCTGCCTCGCCGTCGCCCAGTCCTCCACCTACCTGCTGCTGCTCGCCGTCGGCTACCGCGACGGCGGCACCGCCCCCGTCCACTCCGACATCGCCCCCGGCAGCCGGCCCGTCGTCGACCCCGTCGTCCAGGCCCTCGCCCTCACCGACGTGGTCGTCGGCGCCACCGTCACCGCCCTCCTGCTCGCCCTGACCATCCAGCTCCGCAAACGCCACCGCACCGTCGACCCGCAGGCCCTCACCGGCCTCAAGGGCTGACGCATGACCGCCGAGGACCTGCTGCCGCTCGCCGTCGCGATCCCGCTGCTCGGCTCCGCCCTGCTCGCCGTCGCCGGCCGCCGGCTGCCCCGGACCGGCTGCGACGTCCTCGCCACGACGGCGGCCGCCACCGAGGTGCTCTGCCTCGCCGCCCTCCGGGTCAAGAGCCCGGGGATCGCCACCGCCCGGCTCGGCGGCTGGCCGAGCGGCGTGGGCATCGTGCTGGCCGCCGACCCGGTCGGCGCCGGCTGCGCCCTGCTCGCCGCCGTCCTGGTGCTCGCCGCCGTCGTCTACGCCTGGCGGTACTTCGACGAACCGGCCGGCGAACGGGCCGGGATCTTCCCCGCCCTGCTGCTGCTCTTCGAGGCCGGCATGGTCGGCTTCGCGCTCACCGGCGACCTCTTCAACGCCTTCGTCTTCTTCGAACTCATGGGCGCCGCCGCGTACGCCCTGACGGGCTACCGGATCGAGGACCCGAGGCCGCTGCAGGGCGCCCTGGTCTTCGGCATCGTCACCTCCTTCGCCGCGTACTGCTCGCTGCTCGGCATCGGCCTGCTCTACGCCCGCACCGGCGAGCTGAACCTCGCCCGGCTCGGCGAGCGCCTCGCCGGCCACCGCACCGACACGCTGACCGTGGTCGCCTTCGTGCTGGTCGCCACCGCCCTGCTGGTCAAGGCCGCCGCCGTGCCCTTCCACTTCTGGCTGCCCGACGCGCACGCCGTCGCCCCCACCCCCGTCTGCATGCTGATGTCCGGCGTCATGGTGGAACTCGGCGTCTACGGCACCGCCCGCCTCTACTGGACGGTCTTCGCCGGCCCCGGCGGCATCCCGCACGCGGCCTTCCGCACCACCTTCACCGCCCTCGGCGCGCTCACCGCCCTGGTCGGCGCGGTGATGTGCTGGCAGCAGCGCCACCTGAAACGGCTGCTGGCCTTCTCCACCGTCGGCCACGTCGGCCTCTTCCTGATCGGCGTGGCCCTGCTCACCCCGCACGGCACCGCCGGGACGGCGCTGTACGTCGCCGCCCACGGGCTGGTCAAGGCGGCGCTGTTCGGCCTGACCGGGGTGCTGCTCGACCGCTTCGGCTCCGTCGACGAACACGGCCTGTACGGCCGGGGCCGCGGCCTGCGCGCCACCGGCCTGCTCTTCGCGGCCGGCGCCCTCGCCCTGGCCGGCCTCCCGCCGTTCGGAACCGGCCTCGGCAAGGCCCTCGCGGAGGAGGACGCCGGGCACTGGCAGCCCTGGCTGCCGGCGGTGTTCGTGCTCGTCTCCGCGGCCACCGGCGCCGCGGTGCTGCGCGCGGCCCTGCGGATCTTCTGGGGGGTCGGCCCCGCCCCGCGGACCGCGCCCGGGGAGGAGGAGATCACCGGGGAGGGCGAGGAGCCGGAGATCCACGACCCCGCACGCTCCCTGCCGCCCACCATGCTCGCCGTGCCGGGCGTGCTGCTGCTGCTCGGCCTGGTCCTCGGCAGCCTCCCGTCCGCCGCCACCGCCCTGGCGCGCGGTGCGGCCGTCTTCACCGACCCCGCCGCGTACCGGGCCGCCGTGGCGGCGGGCACCACGGCCCTCCCGCCCGCCGAGGAGGCCGGCTGGACGGGGCCCGGAGTGCTCCTCGGCCTGCTGTCGGCCGGGCTGGCCGTGGCGCTCGCCCTGTCCGCCGTACACCACAGGGCCGAACCCCGTGCCCGGCCGCGCCTCGCCGGCCGGGCCGTGCGCGGCCTGCGGCGGCTGCACTCCGGCCACCTCGGCGACTACCTCGCCTGGCTGGCCGTCGGCATCGCCCTGCTCTGCGCGGCCGTCGCCGCGCAGAGCTGACGGCGGACGCGGTCAGGCGTGCTGCGGGACGCCGTCGTGCACCCGGTCCGGGGGCTTCGCCGCCTGCCACTTCCGGCCGAGGGCGTGCCGCAGCACCTCGGCGGCCTCCGCCTGCCGGGCGTCGAGGATCTCCGCCTGCCGGTCGGCCCGTGCCGCCAGCCGCTGGAGCCGGGCGGTGAGCAGGTCGTCGGAGCACGCCGCCCGCAGCGCCCGCCAGAGCGCGATCTTGCCCTGGACGCCGGAGCGCATCGCCTCCGTCTCCAGCAGGTCGCTCAGCGGCGAGCGGCGCAGCACCCGCCCGTTGAGCTTCAGCCGGCCGGCCAGCTCGGCACCCGCGCCGAGCAGCATCCGGTGCCGCCGGGGCCGGACACCCAGCGCCCGCATCAGGGCGACGAGTTCGTCCCGGTCCTCGGCGATCTCCCGGGCCATGGTCCGCAGATCGGGGGCGTCCGGGCCGGCCGGGTGCGTGCGGGCGATCCGGCGGGCGAGCGCCGCACCGCCGTACGAGCCGGCCAGGTGGTCGTTGAGGTAGATGGCGAGCCATCGCTCGCCGTCGCGGTCGGTCATCGGTGGTACTCCTTCGCGTGGGTTCTCCGTGGTCAGGCGGCGAGGGCCGTCGGCCGCAGCAGGACCTTCGTCCAGCCGTCGTCCCGGTGGTCGAAGCAGCGGTAGCCGCGCGGCGCCTCGGCGAGCGGCAGCTCGTGCGAGACGAGGAAGGACGGCTCGGCCCGTCCGGCGGTGATCAGGTCGCGCAGCCGGGCGTTGTACCGCTTCACCGGGCACTGGCCGGTGCCCATCCGCTGGCCCTTGGTGAAGAAGGTGCCGTAGTCGAAGCCGATCCGGCCCTCCTTGGCACCGTCGGTGGCGGCCTCCGGGTCCTCGGGGACGTAGACGCCGACCACGCCGATGCCGCCGGCCGTCCGGACGGCCCCGACCAGCTGGTCCAGGACGAGCTCGGGGTGTTCCCGGCCGGTCGGGTCGTGCGCCTGGTAGCCGACCGCCTCGACGCCGCAGTCCGCGCCGGCGCCGTGGGTGGCGTCGGTGATCTGCTCGACCGGGTCGGCCGCGGAGAAGTCGACCGGTTCGGCGCCGATCCGCTCGGCGAGTGCCAGCCGGTCCGGCTCCTGGTCGACGACGAAGACCCGGGCGGCGCCGCGGATCACCGCGCTGTGCGCGGCCAGCAGGCCGACCGGGCCCGCGCCGAACACCGCCACGGTGTCGCCCGGCCGCATGCCGGCCAGCTCGGTGCCGTGCCAGCCGGTCGGGAAGACGTCCGACAGCATGGTGAAGTCGTTCTCGTGCTCGGTGCCCGCCGGGAGCTCCAGCAGGTTGAAGTCCGCGTGCGGCACTCGCAGGTACTCGGCCTGCCCGCCGCGGTACGGGCCCATGTTGGCGTAGCCGTACGCCGCGCCGTCGACGCCCTCGGTCGGGTTCGTCCGGAGGCAGAACGCCGTCAGCCC
The DNA here is from genome assembly GCF_040683455.1 of Kitasatospora sp. NPDC093679. Classification (NCBI taxonomy): domain Bacteria; kingdom Bacillati; phylum Actinomycetota; class Actinomycetes; order Kitasatosporales; family Streptomycetaceae; genus Kitasatospora; species Kitasatospora sp. NPDC093679. The sequence continues at coordinate 73,286 of NZ_JBFBDW010000035.1, read as the reverse complement.
CTCCACGCAGTTGCGGCAGCTGCCGCAGGCGATGTTGAACGGCACGGACACCCGGTCGCCCGGCTCGATCCGGGTGACGCCCGGGCCGGTCTCCTCGACGACGCCCATGTTCTCGTGACCGAGGACCTTGCCCTCCTCCACCGGGGTGCGGCCCTCGTACATGTGCAGGTCGGAACCGCAGATGTTGGTCGTGGTGATGCGCACGACCGCGTCCCCAGGGGCCTCCAGCCGCGGGTCGGGCACCTCCTCGACCGACACCTCGAACGGCCCCTTGAACACCACTGCCTTCACGCCCACCACCCTCTCCGCGCATCTCGTCGTCCGGTGGTCGCGGCTGCCCGTCGCGGGGTGGCGGAAACCGCCGGGCCGGCCGTTTGCCCGGCCGGGGCACGGACAGGCGCCGACGGGGGAGTTCCGCACGGGCGCCGCCCGTTCGGGCCCGACACCGGAGACGGAGAAGCCCATGCACCACCACGACGACCGCTTCCACGGCGCCACCGCACTGGTCACCGGCGGATCCCGCGGGCTGGGCCTGCTGATCGCCGGCGAACTCGCCGACCGCGGCGCCCGGGTGATGATCTGCGCCCGCGATCCGCAGGAACTCGCCACCGCCGAACGCGAGCTGAGCGGCCGAGGCACCGTCGCCTCCACCGTCTGCGACCTCGCGGAACCGGACGCCCCCGAGCGGCTGGTCGCCGCCACCGTCGAGCGGTTCGGCCGGCTCGACGTGCTGGTGAACAACGCCGGACTGATCCAGGTCGGTCCGCTGGAGGCCTTCGCCGCCGAGGACTTCGACCGCGCACTGGACGTCATGGTGCGGGCGCCCGTCCGGCTGGTGCTCGCCGCCCTGCCCGGCATGCGCGAGCGCCGCAGCGGCACTATCGTCACCGTCTCCTCGATCGGCGGCCGCATCCCGGCCCCGCACCTGCTGCCCTACGTCACTGCCAAGTTCGCGCTCGCCGGGCTGTCCGCGGGCCTGCGCGCCGAACTCGCCGCCGACGGCATCAGCGTCACCACCGTCCTGCCGGGCCTGATGCGCACCGGCTCCCACCGGGCCGCCGCCTTCGCCGGCCGGCCGGAGCGCGAGTACGCCTGGTTCGGGCCCGCCGCGGGCCTGCCGCTGCTCACCATGGACGCGTCCCGCGCCGCCCGGGCGATCGTCCGGGCCGCCGAACGGGGCCGCCCGGAGCTGGTGCTCACCCCCGCGGCCAAGCTCGGCAGCCGGGTCTACGGCCTGGCGCCCGCCACCACCACCCGCGCCCTCACCCTGGCCGCCCGGCTGCTGCCCTCCGCCGGCGCCCGGCCCAGCCGCCCGGTCGCGGGCACCGACGCCGCCGCCGAGGCCGAGCGCAGGTACCCGCCGGTCGGTGCACTGACCGGCCTCGGCGACCGCGCCGGGCGCGGCACCAACGAGCCGCAGTGACCGGAGGCCGGTAGTGGCGGCGGACAGCGCCGGAGCCGTGCGGGGGAGTGGACTGCGCTTCTGGGGGAAGCCGCCGGTCAGCCGCACCGATCCGGAGGACCGCCGCGATGAGCACGGACAGCCGAACGTCGACCGCCCGTCGGTCACCGAACCCCCGCCGCACGCGGATGCAGCAGCGCCACCCCCGGCACGAGCGCCGCGGCGAGGCCCGGCTGCCCGCGATGGTGGCCACCCTGGTGGCGATCATGCTCTACCTCGCCCTGCCGGAGCCCCTGCTCGTCGCCCCCCGCTACGTCCTGCCGGCCCTGGAGGTGCTGCTCCTGATCACGCTGGTCGCGGTGAACCCGCACCGGATGACCCGCGAGAACCGCCTGTCCAGAAGCGTGTCACTGGCCCTGGTCGGCCTGATCGGCGTGAGCAACCTGGTGGCGCTGGGCCTGCTCGTCCACGCGCTGGTGGCGGCGGACGTCAAGGACGGCGGATCGCTGCTGGTCGCCGCCCTCCAGGTCTGGGCCACCGACGTCATCGTCTTCGGCCTCGCGTTCTGGGAACTCGACCGCGGCGGACCGGTCACGCGCACCCAGGTGCCGCGCACGGACCTCCCCCTCGCGGACTTCCGCTTCTCCCAGGACGAGAACCACGACGCGGTGGAGGAGGTCGCCGACGGTTCCAGCCGCTCCTGCGACTGGGCGCCCACCCTGATCGACTACCTCTACGTCTCGGTGACCAACTCCACCGCCTTCAGCCCGACCGACACCATGCCGCTCTCCGCCCGCGCCAAGATCCTCATGGGCGTCGAGAGCATCGCCGCGCTCATCACCTCCCTCCTCGTCATCGCCCGCGCGGTCAGCGTCCTGCACTGACCGGCCCTCGGCCCGGGGGAGATCCACGTCCGCGGTCGCGGTGGGCCCCGTGCTGTCGTAGACCGGGGGTATGGACGAGGAGAAGACGTCGTGGCATCCCGGCGAGATCGTGCCCGCGAGCGGGATCTACGAGTGCGACTGCGGGGCCGGGCACCACTGGAGCACGGATGTGAAGGGGCACCGGTTCCCGCCGCTTCCGGCCGGATGCCCGGGCGGGTCGTGGTCGCTGAAGACGGAGGCCCATCCGGGCACGTGACGACGCGCGGCGCGCCGGTTCGTCGATCTGGGGGTGACGGCGGTGGGTGAGGGTCCGGTGCTGTGGGCGCTGGTGGTGCGGGAGACGGGCGACGGCAGCGCGCTGGCCGAGGTCGTCGTCGAGGTCGACGCCGGCCACTGGGGCGGCTTGGCGACGGATGCGTGGGAGAGCGGGTTCGTGGCTGCGGGCGGCGTGCCGGTCTCGACGGGGACGGTGCAGGTCCGCGGTGGGCGGTTCGAGCGGCTGGTGCTGGTCGGCGGCCGTGAGGTGTGGGAGCCGGCGCCGGTGATGGAGACCCCGCGGGAGTGGTTGTCGGCCGCGGCGGGGGCCGGCGGTGTGGTGGTCACGGTGGTGGCGCCGGGCACGTGGCCGCCCGATCTCGCCGACGTTGCGGCCGGCCGCCAGGCGCAGGTCTTCGCGGACTGGCTCGACGAGGTGCGGGCGAGCGGGGCGGTGCTCCAGGGCGTGGCGGACCTCGACCTCGGGTGAGCCTGCGGGGCGTCCGGGCAGCCGGAGCATGTGCGAGGTCGCGGTCGTCGCCGAGGTGCAGTGGTCGGCCCCGTGGAGGGTGGGCCGGCCGCCGGGGACCTGCTGTGCCTGGGTGCCGCGGGCGGCGGCGCGACTTACGGTGGACGGTGGAGCCGGTCCGCGGTCAGGGCGGCCCGGCTCCGGCGGGTTCCCCGACGGGGTCCGATCACGGCCGACGGAACGGTCCCGCGGCGGGCGGAAGGAGCGCGAGGCGTGGCGGACGAGTTGAAGACCGGCGTCGAACTGGTGGGCGCGGTCGCCGTGTGCACGCTCGCCGGCGACCTCCACCGCGACACCGAGGACGAGGTCCGCGCCGCGGTGTCCGAGGCGCTCGGCCTGCTGCCGCAGGTGCTGGCCGTCGACCTGCACGGGGTCGAGCTGTTCACCTCCAGCGCCCTGAACGCCCTGCTGCAGGCCCGCGAGGCCGCATCCGACCGGGCCGTCCCGGTGGTGCTGATCTCCCCGCCCGGCGGGGTACGCCGGGTCCTGGAGGTGACCGGTGCCGCCGAGCTGTTCGCCGTCTGCGCGAGTGTCCGGGAAGCGGCCGGGTACGCCCGGCCGCCGCGGAGCCCCGGGGCGTAGACGGCGCCGGAGTGGGCAGACGTCCGGGGCGGAGAACCTTCGGTATCGACCAGGGAAAGCCATGTTCGCCTCCCCTTCCTCCGCAGTCCTGGACCGCCGACAGCTGGACTTCCCGCCCGACCGCCGGGGCGGCGGTTGCGTGAGCGAGGGCATCGACTTCACCCGCCACGCCCTCGCCGTCTGGCACCTGACCGGCCCCCGGGCCGCCGACGACACGGTGCTGGTGGCCGCCGAGTTCCTGGCGAACGCCGCCGAGCACGCCGACGGCCCACTCGCCCTCGGCCTGGAGAAGCACCCGGGGCGGCTGCGAATCGCCGTCACCGACACCTCCCCCGCCCGGCCGCGCCTGCAGGAGGACTACCGCCCGGACACCCCGCACGGGCACGGCCTGATCCTCGTCGACCGCATCGCCGCCGACTGGGGCTGGGCCGCCGACGGCGGGGGCAAGGCCGTCTGGGCCGAGGTGACGATCCCCTCCGAACCCGACCCGCGCCCCGCGCACCGTGCGGCCCGGGCCGACCCGGATCCGCTGTTCGACAACTGACCGGGCATCGAGGCGCGGCAGTGACGGGTCGGGGTGAAGGCACCGGCGTCGGCGACAGCAGCTCGGTGTCTGTCGGGGAGCCCGGCGCTCTGCCGCGCGGGCGCTGCCGGTGGGCGCGCGGCCGAGCACTGCTGTCAGGACGGGTGGGCGCCGGACCCGAGGGCGCGTCCCAGGGCGAGGTGGGTCAGCCACGCTCCGGCCGGCACGCATCGGGTGGACGGCCGAGTTCGGGCCTCCTGCCGGCCCCGGCTCTTGAGATCCCTGCCGAGCCTCGCTCCGGTCGATGGGGAGGGGGCACCGGAGGGGGACGGGGAGCGATGTCGAGGGTCGGCGCGGTGCCGTCCCAGAGGTGGACGGCACCGCGCCGCCCGTTCCTACGGCCCGCCCTTGCGTGCCTTGTCGCCCGGCTCTTCGGCGCTCCTCAGATCCACCGGTGGCGGCTCGCGGTCCTCGCGACGCCGGCCGAGGACGAAGGCCAGGACGAGGACGACCACCACGGCCGCGCCGGCCGCGATCAGCCACAGATGAGGGCCCGAGCCGTCCGCGGCGAGGGCCGAGACGTCTGCCGGTCGTATCGAGTTCATGAGGGTCATGGCGCGGCGCCTGTCCCGTGCGGGGACGGCCAAACCCCGGACACGGTCGACCACTGACGGTGGCGGACGGTCTGCGGCCACCCGTCGACCGGCACGGCCCCACCGCCCCCGGTGCCGTGCCCGGCCGCTCGGCGGTGGGCCTGCGGGTGCCGGAGGCTGTCAGGTGGCGTCGTCCGGGCCGGGCGCGCCGGAGCCGGGTTCCGCCATCCGGCGGTGGGTCCCGGCCTTGGCGCTGTCGGGCAGGACCTTGTTGGCGAGGCCCTGGGCCCGGGTCTTGAGCGAACCGGCGATGATCTTGTCCTTGCCGGCCATCAGGGCGTCGAAGCCCTGCCGTGCGACCTGGGCGGGGTCGTCCTTGTGCCCGCTGCCGACCTTGGTGTCCTGCATGCCGGCTCGGCGGAAGAAGTCGGTGTCGGTCGGGCCGGGCATCAGGGCGGTGACGGTGACGCCGGTGTCCTCCAGCTCGTTCTGCAGGGCCTGGGCGAACGACTGGAGGAAGGACTTCGACGCGTTGTAGACGGCCTGGAAGGGGCCGGGCATGGTCGCGGCGATCGACGAGGTGATGAGGATGCGGCCCTCGTCGCGGGCGGCCATCTCGCGCAGCAGCCGTTTGGCCAGGTGCACGGTGGCGGTGATGTTGACGTCGATGATCTCGAACTCGTCGTCGAGACCGGTGTCGAGGAACGGCCCGCCCCGGCCGACACCCGCGTTGAGTGCGGCGGCATCCACGGGTCTCCCGGTCGCGGCGATGGCGGACCAGAGGGTGTCCACGCCGCGGCGGGTCCGCAGGTCGGCGCGGACGTCGGTGACGGCGACGCCGTGGCCGCGCAATTCCTCGGCGGCAGCGGCGAGCCCGCCGTCCTCGGCGTTGACCAGGAGGTCGAAGCCGTGTTCGGCGAACTCGCGGGCGAGTTCGTACCCGATGCCGCTGGAGGCACCGGTCACGACCGCGAAGGGTCTGGTGGAAGTGGTCATGCCCGCGCGGCTACCCGCGCAGCCTCGGCGGAACCGGCCACGGCGGTCACCGCATCGGATGGACGCCCCGCCGCGAGGACGCCCGGAGCACCGGCCGCCACGGGCGCGGGGCAGTCCGGTCGCGGCCAGGCCGCCCCGGACCGTGGAGCGGCGAAAAGCGGCTAACCGCGACCACGGGGACCGACCGGAGGAGACGGGGAGCCGTGACGTCCGCCGCGGCCACCGCGCCGTTGCCGCCCGGCGGGTCGGACCCCGTACGGGCCTGACGATCCGGAGCGGCCGTGCCGGTGTGCGGCCCCGCACCGCCTCGACTCGTGCAGCGGTCGGCCGTGTCGTCGTCCGGACGAGGCGGTCTTCGTCCTGTCCCCCGGTGGTGCCCGGCCGTCCTTCCCCCGACGGCCGGGCCGTGTGGTCTCCGACCGCAGCCGCTCCGGTCACGGACGCGGGACGGCCACGCCGGTATCGACAGCCCGGTGGGTCCGCCGGTTCAGCGGGCGTTGGAGCGCCAGGCATCGCGGGCAGCGCTGGTGGCGGACGCGGCCTGATGGGCGGTGCGGGAGGCCATTTCCACAGGATGGGTCTCCCAGGCGGTCGCTATCCGGCGTCCGGCGGTGACGAGGGCGATGGTGACCAGAGCCGCTCCTGCGACGCTCAGGAGGGCCCCGGCGCCGGCCATGGCGGCGCCCAGGGTGAGGCGGTGGACGTTCGGATGGAACTGCTCGGCGTGCACGTGGATGTTCGACATGCCTCCACCATGCGCGGCGCCGTTTTCCGCCGCACCCGCACCCGCGGCCGTGGCGGTTCCCTGACCGTGCGCAGCGCCCGTGCACCGTCACCGCAGCGTGCGACCCGTGTGCCGGTGGACGTCCTCGGCCGCCCGCCGGCAGATCCGCAGTCCGCCGAGCCCCCGCCGGCGACGGGTGCGCCGCCTCGGGCTCCGGCCCTGCGCGGATCGGTGCGGGATCGGTGGGTGGGGGCGGGCCGGCGGGGTAGGGGCGGTGTACCGGTGCACGTCATCGTGGCGTTCGCCGGATGCCCGTCGGCTGTCGCCGCACTGTCTCCCGACCCCGCGCGGAAATGCTGCCCCGGCCCACCCCTCAGGTGGAGCCATCGGTGGGCTCGGAGGGCACGTCATGGCTGCCTACGACGGTCTTGCGCAGCGGGCCGGGCCGGTACCCGACATCATGATCCGCACCGCCCCGGCGGGGGGAGCGGTGGTGTGCGCGTTGGCCGGGATGCTGCACGCGGAGAACCGGGAGCAGGTGCGGCAGGCACTGGACGCGGCCATCGGCCGGCACCCGGCCCTCCTGGCAGTGGACCTGTCCGCGGTACGCATGTTCACCTCCAGCGCGGTGAACGTGCTGCTGGGGGCCCGCCGCACCGCACGAGCGGCCGGCCTCCCGCTGGTCCTGATCGCCCCCTGCACGTGCGTGCGCCGCACCCTGGCGATCGCCGGCACCGACGGGCTGTTCCCGACCTTCCCCCACCTCGAGCAGGCGCTGCGCCGGCGTGGTCCGTCCGCACCCTAGGAGCTGTCTTCAAAGGGTGCTCGAGTGGTCGATTCAGGGGCGCGTGGGGGCACCTATGTGGCATCCGTACGCCTTTGAGGACACGTCCTGGGGCGCCCAGCCGTTGCTGCCGTCCGGGGCATGGAACGCGCGCGACGGGCAGACGCGAACGCCGACCGCCCCTCTTCGGCCTGCTCGAGTATGATCATGTGCCCATCGCTTGCCCCCACGGCCCACCGCCGCCTGGCCTTCCCGCCGGGCGAGCGCGGCGCAGAGGTGCGCCGGGGCATCGACTTCGTCCGCCTCACGCTGGCGCACTGGCGGCCCGGGACCGAGGCGGCAGCCGTGGACGACGTGCTGCTGGTGGCGGCCGAGCTGATCACCAACGCCGTCGACCACGCAGACGGCCCGGTCGCCGTGGAGCTGTGGCTCGCCGTGCGCGGCGGGCGGCTGCGGATCGACGTCACCGACACCAGCCCGGCCGAACCCCGGATCCTTGCCGTTGAGCCGGGGGAGCCGCACCACCGCGGCCTGCGCATCGTCGACCACATCGCCCACGCCTGGGGCCACCGCCCCGAGGGGGTGGGCAAGACGGTCTGGGCCGAGCTCCACTTGCCGTGACCGCCGCCCGGCGTGATGACGCTGCCGGCGCGGTCGCGCCGGGATTCAGGCGCCCTGACGGCGAAGGTCGCCGTCACCCACCGGGCCGACCGGATCCCGGAACCGGCCGGCGGCCCGGCGGTTCCGCCCTCGCGTGGTTCGCCCTCGCCCCGCAGCCGGACGGCTTCGTCAGGCGGGGGGACGGAGTCCTTGCAGCAGGACGGTGAGGTAGGCATCGACGAGCTGCTGGGACGGAGGCCGAGCGCGGGCGATCGCCAGGGCGGTTCGGCCGATCAGGCTGGTCGCGACGGCGGGATCGACGTCGGTGCGGACCGCGCCGTTCCGCTGGGCTCCTTCGACCATCTCTTCCATCACGCGGGCGAGGTCGCCGCGCAGGGCGGTGGTGGTGGGCATGTTCAGGCCCCCCAACTGGTCGCCGGCGGAGTGGTGCGCGCTCTGGAAGGCGACCAGCTCGGGGAGGAAGAGGTCCAGGGCCCGTCCGGACTCCGTCCCGGCGAGCAGGTCGCGGGCCCGCTGGACGACGGGCGCGAGCAAACCGGAGACCGCCGCGTCGAGGAGGGCGTCCTTGCCGCCGAACGTGCGCACGACGGTGGCTGCTCCCAGCCCCGCCCTTCTCGCGATCGTCTCGACGGTGAGCGGTGTGCCGGGCTCGGCCAGTAGTGCGGTTGCCGCGTCGAGTGCGAGCCGGCGGTTGCGCAGGGCGTCGGCCCGGCGCGGGGTTCCGGAGGACGTTGACAAGTGAAACGCGCCTTCCACATACTCTACTGGAATGACTGTTCCACTTAGTCTAGCGGAAAGCAGCTGCCGATGAACGAGCGGATCCTGATCTCCGGGGCAGGCATCGCCGGTCTGGCCCTGGCGCACTGGCTGGCCCGGTACGGCTTCCGGACCACGGTGGTCGAGCGGGCTCCAGCACTGCGCACCGGCGGCAACGGGGTGGACGTGCGCGCCGGGGCCGTCGAAGTCGCCGAGCGGATGGGGATCATGTCACGGGTCCGCGAGCTGGCCGCCGATGTCCGGGGAATGAAGTTCGTCGACTCCTCGGACCGGGTCGTGGCCCGGGTCGACACGCGGGACCCGGCCTCCGTGGAGATCATGCGGGGCGACCTCGTCGCGCTGCTGGGCGGAGTGGCCGACCCCGAGTACCTGTTCGACGACTCCGTCCGGCGCCTGGAGCAGGACGACGACGGCGTGCTCGTCACCTTCGAACGGGCCCCCGCCCGCCGCTTCCACCTGGTCGTCGGTGCCGACGGGATGCACTCCACCGTCCGTCGGCTCGCCTTCGGACCGGAGGAGCGGTTCGTCCGGTTCAAGGATCACTACTTCGCCTTCGCGGGCGCCGACGCCTCCCTCGGCGAGGACCGCTGGGTGACGATGTTCAACACCCCGGGCCGCATGGCCGGAATCTACCGTTCCGGGAATCATGCCCAGGCCAAGGCCTATTTCATGTTCCGTTCCGCGCCGCTGGAGTACGACCACCGGGATGTCACGGAGCACAAACACCTGATCAGCGAGCGGTTCGCCGGTGGCAGGTCGTGGCGGATCCGGGAACTCCTCGACTCCGCTCTCACCGACCCGGAGTTCTACTTCGACGCCCTGGGCCAGGTCAGGATGGACTCCTGGCACAACGGCCGCGTCGCGCTGGTCGGGGACGCCGCCTGGTGCGCGTCGCCCGCCTCGGGCGCCGGCGCGGAACTGGCCCTGGTCGGCGCCTACCGCCTGGCGGGGGAGCTGGCCGCCGCGGACGGCGACCACCTGGCCGCCTTCCCCCGCTACCACACCGTCCACCGCCCGCTGGTCGACCGGAAGCAGCGGATCGGGCCCAACGTCCGCATCATGATCCCCGGGACGGCCGGCGGCCGGTTCGTCCGCGACGCCTTCGCCCGCCTCCCGCTCATGAACGCGATCGGCGGACTGGACCGCCGCCTGCGGGCGAGGAACGCCGCCGCCCTGCCGGACTACTCCCGGTCCCGACGGCCGTAGCCGGCCGTCACACCCCGCGGCCCGGCCGGCCGACACCCCGCGGTCGTGCCCGTTCCCGCGTGGCCCCCGCCCGCGCAACGCCGCGCCGGTGCGCCCGGTTGTCGGTGCCCGGTGGCACAGTGGGGAAGATGTGCGGCAGGTACGTCTCCACCAGCAGTCCCCAGGACCTCGTCGGCCTGTTCAACGTGGCCCACTGGGATCCCGCCGAGACGCTGCAGCCCGACTACAACGTCGCCCCGACCAAGGACGTCTGGACGGTGCTGGAGCGCCTCGACAAGGAGACCGGCGAGATCCAGCGCCAGCTCCGCGCGCTGCGCTGGGGCCTGGTGCCGTCCTGGGCGAAGGACCCCTCGGTCGGCGCCCGCATGATCAACGCCCGGGTCGAGACCGTCCACGAGAAGCCCGCCTACCGGCGCGCCTTCGCCTCCCGCCGCTGCCTGCTCCCCGCCGACGGCTTCTACGAGTGGACGCCGTTGCCGGCCGCCGAGGGCGCGAAGCCCCGCAAGCAGCCCTACTTCATCGCCCCCGCGGACGGCTCCCTGATGGCGATGGCGGGCCTGTACGAGTTCTGGCACGACAAGACCCGGCCCGCCGGTGACCCCGCCGCCTGGCTCGCCACCGTCACCGTCATCACCACCGAAGCCACCGACGCCGCCGGCCGCATCCACGACCGCATGCCGCTCACCATCGGCCCCGCGGACGCCGACGCGTGGCTCGACCCCGCCCGCACCGACCCCGACGAACTCCGCGCCCTGCTCCGCACTCCCGCCGGAGGCCGGCTCACCGCCACCCCCGTCTCCACCGCCGTGAACAACGTCCGCAACAACGGCCCCCAGCTCTTGGAGCCCGTCCCCGAACCGGCATGACCGGATCGCCCGTGACCATCGGTCAACCGGTCTCCGCCCGATGGGCGCCGCTCGCCCCGGTCGCACGGCGCCGGTTCGGGTGCCGCGGGCAGGCGGCGACGAAGGCGCCCGGGAGGTGGCCGTGCCGGGCACGCCGTCGAGTCGTCGTGCCGCCGGGGCGGTGGCAGGCTGGAGACACGGAGTTGCGGCCCAAGAGGTGATCCGTCATGACTGAGCACCCACACGTCTCGCTGGTGCGCAAGGGGTACGAAGCGTTCTCCCGCGGGGACATGACCACCCTGTCCGACATCCTTGCCAAGGACGTGACCCACCACGTTCCGGGCACCCACATGCTTTCCGGTGACCACAAGGGGCAGAAGGCGGTCCTGGAGTACTACCAGCGGCTCGGCACCGAGAGCGCCGGCTCCTTCAAGGTCGAACTGCAGCACCTGTTCGTCGACGGCCGGGGCCACGTGATGTCGGTGCACCGCGCCACCGCCGAACGTGGCGGCAAGCAGTTGGACGCCATGGGCGGGATCATGTTCAGGATCGTCGGTGAGAAGGTCACCGACCTGGACGAATGCGTCGACGACCTGTCGGTCGGCGACGAGTTCTGGGGCTGAGCGCCCGAAGCGCACGACTGCCGGGCGGCGGCCGTCGCCCGATGCACCCGTGCGCGCCGGGCGAGCACCCGGACCCCGGACCGACGGGGTGGACCCCGCCGCGGGAGCACCCGCGTGCGGACGCCGGGGTCGGCCTCCGCGCTCCGGCCGATGAGGGGGCGTGCACGCCACCGAACACGAACAGCCGTCGAGTCGTCACGGGGGAACGACAGTACGGGCGACCGTCGGCAACGCCGTTGCTCATTCGAATTGCCCGTGAACGTGTGCAGAATTTTCACATGTGATTTGTGGGCGGCCGAACCGCAGGTCAGCTCCCTGAGCGGCGCGGATTTCGAGAACCGGCCGGGCAGGGACCGGACCGGCAGATTGCCCTTCCGTCGGAATCTGATGGATGGTGGGGAAGGAACTCCCGCTGTTCGACGACGAGTGAGGTGATGGGCACGCTCCGCCCCGAAGCTGTGACAGGTCCCACGGAAACCCCGGCGCCACCGGTGCCCCGCGCAGACCGGTGGCACGGGGTCCCCCACCCGGTCCTGGTGGCGGACTCCTCCGCTGCGGTGCGGGAGGTCAACGGCCCCGCCTCGCTGCTGCTGCCACGAGCCCGGGTCGGCGCGTCCCTGTCGCAGACGGCCCCCACCTGGCTGACCGCGGCGCACCGCAGGATGACCGCGAGCACCGCCGGACCGTCCGAGCCGGTGTGCGGCACCATCGAGGGCCGCACGGTCGAGGCCCATCCCGTCCGCGAGAGCGACGGCTCGGTGGTGTGGTGGCTGGTGGACGACACCGATCGGCGCCTGGCCAGGGCCGCGCTGGAGAGCGAACGCGAACGTACTGCTTTTCTGACACGGGCCTCCACCCTGTTGCTGTCCTCGCTGAACGCCGACCGCTGCACGGAGACCACCGCACGGCTCGCGGCCGAGCACCTGGCCGATGCGGCCCTGGTGGTCACGCCGATGGCCGCACGCCGGCTCCCCCTGACCTTCTGCCGGCACGGCGAGCCGCCGACCCGCTCACTGGTGCGGGCGGACCCCTCGACCGTCCCCGGCCTGGCCGAGGCGCTGCAAGGATTCCCCCCGGTGCCCTCCCGGTGGATCGACCCCCAGGCACTGCCGGACTGGGTCGTCCCCGAGGCACTCGGCCCCGTCGGGTCCGTCGCGGTCGTCCCCCTGCCCGGCCACGGCGTACCGGCCGGCGCCCTCGTCCTGCTGCGCCACCGGGGCGAATCAGCCTTCGACGACGGCGAAGAGGTGCTCGCCCGGCTCTTCGCCGCCCGCGCCGGCGCGGCCCTCTCGGCAGCCCGCCTGTACGCGCAACAGAGCGGCATCACCGAAACCCTCATGCGCGAACTCCTCCCGCCGCCACTGCACCACGTCCACGGCGTGGAACTCGCGGCCGCCTACACCCCGGCGGGCGCCGGCGAGCGGGTCGGCGGCGACTTCTACGACCTGCACCCCGCCCCCGACGATTCCCAGGAGTCGCTGGTCGTCCTCGGCGACGTGTGCGGAAAAGGCCTGGAAGCGGCCGTCCTGACCGGCAAGATCCGCAGCACCCTGCACGCCCTGCTTCCACTCGCCGACGACCACGGACGCGTACTGCACCTGCTCAACAGCGCCCTACTGACCTCCCACCACACCCGCTTCGCCACCCTGGTCCTGGCCTCGGTGCGCCGCCACGGCCACGAGGTGGGAGTGCGGCTCACCAGCGCCGGCCACCTCGCACCTCTCGTCCTGGAGGCGGACGGCACCGTCCGGGCGACCGACACCCGGGGCACCCTGGTCGGCGTCCTGCCCGATCCCGTCTTCGGTACCACCGAGGTGACCCTCGGGCCCGGCGAGATCTGCCTGCTGTTCACCGACGGCATCACGGAAGCCCGCGGCGGACCGCTCGGGGACGAGATGTTCGGTGAGCACCGCCTGCGGCGCACCATGACGGCCTGCGCCGGCATGCCGGTCGAAGCCGTGGTCGAGCACGTGCGGATGCGCGCAGCCGACTGGGTCGGGGCCGGACGGCACGACGACATGGCCGTGGTCGCCATCGGGGCCCCTCGCGGCACCCACCTCAGCGCGGTGGACGGACACGGACGCGGAAGGTACACCGGATGACCCAGCACCACGACGCCCACCCCGCAGCCGGGGACGGCCGCATGCCGCCGCCCGCCGAGGCGGGCCGCGGCCCCGGCGGCGTCCTTGCCGAGGACCGTCCCGCGGACCCGCAGACCGAGCCGGGCGCCGGTGACTGGGCGGAGCGACTGTGGCGGGCCGTTGCGGGCGGCGACGAGCACACCGGTGCAGCCGTGGTGTTCGCCGCCCTGGACGCCGGCCTCGACGAGGAGACCGTGCTCCTGGACGTGATCGGCACCGTCCAGCGGCGGGTCGGCGCCGCATGGGCGGCCGACCGCATGACCGTGGCAGCCGAGCACGCCGCCACCGCCGTCAACGAACGCCTGATCGCCGCCATGGCGCACCGGCACCCCGCCGAACGGCGGGCCGCCACCGCCGAGGCCGCTCCCGGCCGGCTCCCCGGCCCCGGGGCCGCCCTTCCGCCGCCGGGGAACACGGGGAACGCGACCCGTGTCCGAACCGGGAACGGCAGGCCGCCGGCGCGCGGACGGATCACGGTGGCCTGCACCGAGGGGGAGTGGCACGCCCTGCCCGCCAGGCTCCTCGCCGAGGTCCTGCGCCTGCGCGGCTGGCACGTCGACTACCTCGGCGCCACGGTCCCCACCCCGCACCTGATCTCCCACCTGCACCGCACCGGTCCCGACGCCCTCGCGCTCTCCGCATCCCTGGCCACCCGACTGCCGACCGCGCACGCGGCCATCACCGCCTCCCAGGCCACCGGGGTCCCCGTGCTGGCAGGCGGGGCCGCCTTCGGGCCGGACGGCCGGTACGCCACCGCACTCGGCGCCGACGCCTGGGCGCCGGACGCCCGGGCCGCCGCCGAACTGCTGGCGGCCGGCCCGCTGCGCCGCCCGCGCGGTCCGCACCACGTGGTCGACGACCTGCCCCATCTCGCCGACCAGGAGTACACCCTGGTCACCCGGACCGCCCGGGACCTCGTGCGCGCCACCCTGCTCGGGCTGGAGGACCGCGTCCCGGCCGTGCGCGCCTACGACGACGACCAGCGCGAACGTACCGCGGAGGACATCACGCACGTCGTCCAGTTCCTGGCGACGTCGCTCTACACGGCGGATCCGGACCTGTTCACCGGTTTCATGACCTGGACCGCCGACGTCCTCGCCGTGCGCGGCGTTCCGGCCGGCGCCCTGATCCCCGCGCTCGACCTCCTCGCCGACCAGCTCGGCGACTTCCCCCGTGCCGTGGCCACCCTCGACCGGGCCCGGACCGACCTCACCGCCGCCTCCGGGAATCCTGCATGACCGACCGGACCGTGCCGCCGTTCGCGCTCACCGCCGCCCGGACCGCCGCCGGCACGCTGACCCTCGTGCTGTGCGGAGACCTGGACTACGACAGCAGCGACGAGTTCCTGAGGTCCGCCACCGGTCACCTCGAAGCCCTCCCCGGCCTGCGACACCTGCACCTGGACTGCACCCGGGTGGCGGGCTTCGACTCCACCGCGTTGTCCGCGCTGCTGATGCTCCACCGCCGCACCGCAGCCGTGGGCACCCAGCTGCACCTCGACCACCGTCCCCCCGGCATGCAACGCGTGCTGGAGATCACCGGAACCCTCGACCACCTCACCGGACGGCCTGCCGACGCATCGGAGAACACCCGCGACCGCAGCTCGTCCTGACGGCCCGTCGCCACCGGGCGGGCCGCTCGGGGAGCGGAGCCGGCCTCGCTGCGGCCTCCGGAACGGCCCGGGCCGGTCGCCGACCCTCCGGACCCGCCCCAGGTCCGTCAGAGGAAGTGCCGGATCGGCGTGGTCGCGACCTCCAAGGCGCGCCGGGCCAGCCCCCGGCGCCTCCACCTCGCGGCCGTGACCGGTTCGCTGCGCATCACGTCGTCGTCGAAGTGGCGGTCGAGCAGCGCGGTGAAACGCTCGTCGATCGCGGTGAGCACGACCTCCTCGTCGTGGTCGAGGGAGCGCCGGTTGAAGTTCGCGGATCCGATCACCGCGGCGATGCCGTCCACCGTCAGCACCTTGGCGTGCATCATCGTCGGCGCGAACCGCCACACCCTGATCCCGCACGCGGTCATCTGCTCGAAGTACCGCTCGCCCGCGAGCTGGCAGACCCGCTTGTCCGTGTGCGGACCGGGAACCAGCAGCTCCACCTCCACACCGCGGCGGGCGGCCGCGCACAGCAGGTCCACGAAGTAGGCGTCCGGCGCGAAGTAGGCCGTGGCGAGGCGCAGCCGCTGCTGCGCCGACGAGATGACCACCCGCATCAGGGTCTGCAGGTCCTGCCAGCCGACGCTGGCGGAGCCGCGGACCACTTGGACGACCGCGCGTCCCGGCTGGTCGTGCTCCTCGAAACGGTCCGCCTCGTCGTACAGGGCGTCCGGCCTGCAC
Organism: Kitasatospora sp. NPDC093679; assembly: GCF_040683455.1. NCBI lineage: Bacteria > Bacillati > Actinomycetota > Actinomycetes > Kitasatosporales > Streptomycetaceae > Kitasatospora > Kitasatospora sp. NPDC093679. The sequence continues at coordinate 57,469 of NZ_JBFBDW010000035.1, read as the reverse complement.
TCCGCCCAGTTCTGGGCGAAGGCCGCCGCGATGCCGTCCACTGCCGGCCCGCGGACCTGGACATGGGTGTCGCGCCATTCGCCGGGGTTGCGTGCGTCACCGCACCACTCCTCGGCGATGCCGACGCCGCCCGTGAACGCCGTCCGGCCGTCCACGACCAGCACTTTCCGGTGGCAGCGGTGATTCTGCTTCAGGGGCGACAGACGTACGGGACGGCGGAACCACGCGATCCTGACGCCGCAGGACTCCATCAGATCGACCAGCTCGGGCTCGATCAGGCGGCTGCCGAAACCGTCGAGCAGCAACCGCACCCGCAGGCCTTCGGCCGCCTTGCGGGCCAGGGCCCGCGCGAACCGTCGGGCGACGTCGCCGCGCCAGTAGACGAACGTCATCATGTCGATGGTGCGGCGGGCTCCTTCGACGGCCGCGAGCATGGCGGGGAAGATTTCGTCGCCGTTGCGCAACGGGACGAGTTCGTTCCCCTCGGTCGCGGCGATGCCGATCAGGCCCTCCAGACGGCGCCTGAGCTCCTGACCGCGGTCGGTGGGGCCCGGACTGGTGGCGCAGGGCGCGACCGGGTGCGGTGCGGGTGGTGCGGGGTCCTGCGAAAGGGCCTCGGACAGCACGGATTCTCCTCGGATCGAAGGACACGGACGGGCCGCCCCGGCCCGGGACCGCCGCCGCCGGTGCCGGCGGCGGCGTCGGTTGCTGGCGGTCGGCTACCCGCCGGCAGCCGTTTGATGTGCCGGCTCGTCCGGCCCCGCGAATCGCCCGGGGCGCCGGTCGCCGTGACGTCCCGTCACATCCGGTTCCAGCTCAGCCGGGGAGCCCGGGGCGCCGGGACCGGAGTCCGTCGCCGGGCTGCCGGTACTGCCGGTTCCGCAGTGACTGCCCGTGCCCCGCGGGTTCAGGAATTGCGTCGCCCGATGTCGATGGCGAGGGCGGTGGCGAACAGGGACCAAGCCGTGTACGGCGCGAGGCTCCAGGCGGCGGCCCGGTCCGTGCGGGCGGTGCACAGGACGAGGTCGGCGTTGGAGATGTCGAGCAGGACCGTGGCGGCGGCTGCGAGCCGGGGCCGGCGGAGGCGGAAGAACAGCCAGGACCAGGAGGCGTTGACGGCGAGGTTCATGCCGAGGCTCGCGGCGAGGCGTCGGCGCCGGGCACCACGGGTGCGGGCCAGGGCGCGGCCGCCGGCGTAGGCGATGGACGCGTAGAGCGGGGTCCACACGACGGCGAACGCCCACGGTGGCGGCTGCCACGGGGGCTTGGCCAGGCCGCGGTACCAGGCGGTGTCGCCGTCGCCCGCGAGGGAAGCGGCGGTGGCGGCGGACGCCACCATGACGGCGGCCGCGGCATGGCTCGGCCAGGACACCGGCTGCCGGGCGGGGGTGCGTTCGCTGATCAGCCTCATACCGGTCGTATTCCCCGCCCGGAGCGGCCCACCGGCCACCGTACGCGAAGAACCGGCCGGGACCGCGGGCCGGCGTCCGTCGCCGACGGCAGGGCAGCCTGATGGCGCCGCCCGATCGCCCGGGCAGCTGCTACGGGACGAGGACCACCTTGCCGAGGTTGCGGCGCTGTTCGACGAGCGTGTGGGCCCGGGCGGCGTCGACGAGGGGGATCTCCTCGTGCACGGCGGTGCGCAGGATGCCCGCATCGCGCATCTGCCAGAGCTCGCGCAGCCAGCGGTCGTGGAGTTCGGGCTTGCCGACGGCGACGGCGCGCATCTGGAAGCCGATCATCGAGGCGCCGCGGACCAGGAGTTCGTACGCCTCGACCGTGCCGCCGCCGGAGCTGAAGGCGACCAGTCGGCCGCCCGTCGCGAGGGCCCGCACGGCGGGGCCGAGGAGGTCGCCGCCGACACCGTCGAGGATCACGTCGTACGGGGCGCCCCAGTCGGCGTCCTCGTAGAGCACGACCTCGTCGGCGCCCAGCCCTCGGACGAAGTCGGCCTTGTCGGCGCTGCTGACGGCGGCGACCACGCGTGCCGCCCCGCCGGCCTTGGCGTACTGGAGGGCCAGCGTGCCCACCCCGCTGGCCGCCGCCGTGACCAGCACCGACTCGCCGGGCCCGGTGCGCGCGGCCTCGTAGGCGCCGCGCGCCACCAGTCCGCTGCGGACCAGCGCGACCGCCTCCACGGCGGTCGCGCCGTCCGGAACCGGGGAGGCCATGGCGGTGTTCAGGACCGCGAAATCGGCGTAGGCGTCCGCGAAGCACAGCCCGGTGACGCGATCTCCCACGCTGAAGGCGGTGACTCCGGCACCCAGGGCGACGATCTTCCCGGCGACCTCGCCTCCGAGCGGGACCGGCTCGCGGCCCTCGCGAACCTTGCGCACGGTGGGCAGGGTCACCCCGACCGCCTCGACCCGGATCAGAACCTCTCCGGCGCCCGCCTCGGGTCGGTCGATCTCCTCGGCGAACAGCACTTCGGGCCCACCGTCGACCTCATGGCGAATGCGCAGCACGGGACCTCCCCCGATCCGAACTCATTGGACATCCCAACGATAGGGCGCATGTCGTTGGGAAGTCCAATGACTTTGGATAGGGTGAGCCCATGACCACGGACCTCCAGCGCATCCAGGGCCTGCCCACGTGGCTCATCGGCCGCGTCGCGGCCCGAGGCCGGGGCATGGTCGCCGACGCGATCGCGGCGGAGGGGCTGAAGCTGATGCACCATGCGGTGCTGGCCGCCACCGCCGAGTACGGACCGGTCACCCAGGCCGACCTGGGCCGCCGGCTGGCCGTCGATCCCAAGGACATGGTCGGTATCCTCAACCACCTCCAGGAGCAGGGCCTCGTCCTGCGCGCCCCCGACCCCTTCGACCGCCGCAAGAACGCCGTCACCGTCACCCCGGAGGGCGCAGCCGTCCTCTCCCGCTGCGGCACCCTGGCCGAAGCCGCCAACGCCGAACTGCTGGCACCACTCACCCCGGACGAGCGGGAACAGCTGATCGCCCTGCTGAACCGGCTCCACAAGGCACCGGAGAGCCTGGACTGATCCCACAGGATCGACGGGCAGACCCTGGTGGCGTGAGCCGGAGATCCGCCGGCAGTGGCAGTGGCAGCGGGACTGTGGGCGGTGGGGACCGGGGGATGCCTCGGGCGTTGCGAGCGGTGCGGCCCGGCGGTCGGTCGGAGGGCGGGCAAGCAGGATCCGGGCGTGGCGCTTGCGCCGGTGGACACGGCCGATCCCGCGGGCGAACCCTCCACCTGCCGCTCGTGATCCCCGCAGCGGGACCCGACCGCGGCCCGCTGCATCCGGTCACGACCAGGCCTTCCTCCTCCTGGACGGGCCGGGCCTGCCGCACGTCAGCGGCCCGGCGGCAGTCGAGCACCCGCAGCGCAGGAGACGGGCAAGGGCGGAGCGATCGGCCTGTGCGGCTGTCGGCGTTCGCCTCGCTTCCTGCGCCGAGCCCTGCGGCGTGGTGCGGAAACGCACCGGTGTGACCGGACGGTCGTTGGTCTGTCGGGCGCGTGAGACGGCTCATGCCCCTCGCGCCGGCCGCCGAGAAGCGCGGCCGGCGCGGATCCCCTCTGCACGAGGAGTTCCGACCGTTGACCGACTTCCACCGGCCCGGCCTGCAGCCGCGGGAGGCCTTACGCGCCGACCTGACCGCTGACGCGCTCGGTTTCCTACGACAGTACGGCCTGCACCCGGCCCCCGAGGCGTACCTCGCGCACGGTTACGTGGACCTGTGCCTCAAGGCGTGGCCGACCGCCGGCGGGCCCCCGCTGCGCCTGGCCGTGCGGTGGGCTCTGTGGACGTGGACCACCGACGACCTCCTGGACGGAGGCCTCGGTGCCGACGCCCCGCCGGACGCGATCGAGCGACTCGCCCACGCGCTGCGGCGCGTCGCCGCCGGGAGCGAGCGGCCCGCACCCTACGAGCACCCCGTCGTCCACGCGCTGGCGGAGCTGGTCCGGCAGACCCGGGCGGCCATGCCCGACCACTGGTGGCAGCGCTACCGCGAGCAACTGGACGCCTGGATCGTCGCGGCGCGCGACAAGCTGGTGCACTACCTGCGGCCGGAACGGACACCAACGCTGCACGAGTACCTGCTGCTCCGGCCGGCCGACGGCGGGATGCTGCTGGCCGCCATGTGGTGCGAACTCGCCGGCCGGTGCATCACACCGCACTGGACCGACCCCGTGGTCCACGACCTTCTCGACGCCTTCTCGACCTGCGGGATCCTCATGAACGACCTCGCGGGCGGCACCGGCGAGGGCGAGACCTTCAACGCCGTGGCCGCCCGGATGGCCGACGACGGGCTCTCGGTGGAGCAGGCGCGCCGGGAGGTGAGCGAGCGGCTCGAGGCGGAGGAACGGCGCTTCCGGTGGCTGTACTCGGCCGTCAGGCGCGGCTTCCCCGCCGGGCCGCTCCCCGAAGCCGGCACCGCCACCACCGACCACCCGGACCTGGTCCTGGACACCCGCCGCTTCGCCCTGCTCCTCGACCAGTTCCGCACGGCCCTCACCGCGTGGACGGGCACCAGCGCCCGGTACCCGGCACCCCGAGCCCCGCACCGGGCGCGCCGCGCTCTTCGCAGCGTCCTGGTTTCCCCCGCACGCCGTACGTGGAGGGCGGTGGGTCGGTGCTCTCGGCGGACACCGGTGAACGGTGATGCGGTTCTCTGAACTTTCCTCCCGCCTCCCGCCTCCTTCCCGCCTCAGGCCTCCTTCCCCGCCACAGGCCGCGGACAGGGCGTCAGGGGAGGCGGAGGGCCGGGCCCGTGACGAGGAGGTAGGCCGAGACGGTTCTGTGCCCCCGACTCGTCCACGACCTCGGTGAAGAGCGCGACGACATCACCCTGATCGCCGCCCGGATCCCGGGCCGTTCCGGCAATCGAACGCCCGCAAGCCCGTGCCGGAGCCTCGGGGGTCGCCCTCGGGCGGGGGTGGCCGGACATCGAGGCCTGCGGGGGCGCCGTCGTCGCCCATCGACGGGGTTCAGATGTGGAGTTCGGGTGGGAAGCCGGTCCAGCGGAGGTCGGGGGTGAGATGGCCGGTGTCGTTGAAGAGGAGGAGGGCCGGGGGCCGGTCGGGGGTGTAGCGGATGACGGTCAGCGCGGCGTTGGCGTGGTTGATGCCCAGCCACCGCCATTCCGGGGCGGAGAGGGCGGCCCGGACGAGCCAGCCGATGAGGAAGTTGTGGGTGACGACGAGTTCGTGGCGCGGTTCGTCGCCGGGGACGGGGCCGGTGAAGTCCGCGAGGGCTGCTGCCGCGAGCGCGGGGCCCTGCTCGCGTTCCCGGACGGTGAACCGGTCCAGGAACCCGGTCCAGGTGTCGGCTGCCTCCGGCGGCAGTTCCTCAGGTGCTGGGAGGTGGGGGAGGTAGTCGCCGGCGGCCGGGGAGAGGTGACGCGGGACGTCGTCGAGCTGTCCGGCGATCAGCCGGGCGGTCTGTTCGGCGCGGGCGAGGGGCCCGTGGTGGATCACGGCCAGCGGTACCCCGCGCAGCCGTCGCCCGAGGAGGGAGGCCTGGCGGCGGCCCGCGTCCGTCAGGCGGCTCTCGTCGGGGGAGGCCTCGCCGTGGCGGGTGAGGTAGAGGTAACGGGCGGCCGTACCGCTCATGGGCGCATCCTCCAGCGGGGTCGATCTTGCGGATGCACGGACGGACGCCGACCCGTACCGACCGGTTCCGCGAACGGTGGGGGCGCTTCGCGTCGTCGGCGAGCCGCTGGCCGGACCGGGTCGGCCGGTGCCGGATGTTCGAGGACGGTGTCGCTCTCGGTGGGTTCCGGTCCGGCTTCGGCCGGAGCGTCTTGCGGCTGCCGGGCCGCCATGGCGGCGCCCTCGGCCGGGGACGCAGATCGGGCCACCACCCCGGCAACTCGGCTCTGGGACTCGTGACGACACCCTGCCGCGGCCTCACTCGTGTTGGTCCGTACGGCCGGCCGGCAGGGACGACAGGCGGACGACGGCGAGGGCGGTGCCGACCGGTGCAGGACAGGAGCCGCGGGAGGCGCATCCGGTCAGGTCGGCGCGGTGACCCGCCGAGCAGCCACGCAGCGCATCGGCAGTCCGGTCGTCGACGGACACGTCCGCGGCGCCGGAGGCGCAGGGCACCTGGGCTGCCGGCTGAGGAGGCGGTGCGCCGTGACCGGGATTCCGTGTCGCCGTTCCGTGCGTAGCGTCGAGGGTGGGTCGGCCGGCGGCGCACCGTCCCCCGGACCGGCCCTCCGGCCTCCTCGTCAAGCAGGAGTTCGGGGAGCGAAGGAGATCAGTTCCTCCCGGTCCTTGCTGACCACGCCGTAGGTGGCCTCCGGAACCTCGACCCAGGCGCCGGGCAGGTCCCCGATCGGTTCGGAGACCACCAGGCGCGCATCGTCGGCCGCCTCATGCAGGATGGCCCGATCGGGATACATCTTCCTGAGCTGTGGGACGCTCCGGTTGAAGTACAGCGATCGGGTCCGGCCCGCGCTCGAATACCGGAACGCCCACAGTGAATCGCCGTCGCTGGTCGCGATCGTTCCCTGGAAGGGGAACTGGTGTCCGTGCTCGCGGCCGCGCGCCTCGACGAACCCGATCATGCGCGCGACAGCGCCCGGAGGGTCGTCCTCGAGCCCGAAGGTGAGTGCCAGGTAGAACATCAGCTCGGTGTCGGTCGTGCCCTTGATGTTCAGCCAGAGCGCGGGGTCGATCTCGAAGGCGAGTTCTCGCTTGATGTCGCCGAGCCCGTCGATGAAGCCGTTGTGCATCCACAGCCACCGCCCGTACCGGAACGGGTGACAGTTGCTCTGCTGCACGGAAGAGCCGATGGCGGCGCGGATGTGCGCGAAGAACAACGGTGAGGTGGTGTGCGCCGAGACCTCGCGCAGGTTGGTGTCGTTCCACGCCGGCTCGGTGCTGTGGAACACCCCTGGCGCGTCGGTCCCGTCGTACCAGCCGATCCCGAAGCCGTCTCCGTTGGTCGTCTCGGCTCCGAGCTTGGAATGCAGACTCTGATCGATGAGCGAGTGGACCGGGGTGTAGAGCACATCCGTCAGCCGGACAGGAGACCCCCAGTAGGCGAGCCATCGGCACATGGTCGACCTCCTTGCGGACGTGGCGACCCGGCATGTCCCTTCGGTGGGAGAACACCGGCGGCGCCGGTCACTGCAGAAATTATCGATCAGTCCCGGGGGCGGTGCAGGACGAGAGCACGCCTGGCGAACCACGGGAAAGGGGCGCTCTCAAACGAGCTGCCCGATTGTTCACCGCCTGCAGTACTGCACCGAGTCATCTCGGCACGACCATGACAGTGACAGGCCGAGATGCGCCGTTCACACGCCGACACGGGACCGGAGACGCACCTCGGCAGCCGCCGCTCACCCGGCCTCCGCCGCGGTCGGCCGGCCGCCCGGCCGGCTTCCGGGCCCGGTCCGACACACCCGATGCCTGATCCTCACCACCGTCACCTGCCTGACCGTCCTGCGGGCCCACCCCCTCACCCCCGAGCGCCGGCACCGTTTCCTCGCCCTGCGCGAACGCACCCCGCCCCCGGCCCTCGCCGCAACCGACCGGAGCGCCGTCCGCGGCAGGGCGCCGCCGGGCCGGGCAGGCCCTAATCGCCCGGCGGGGTGAGGACGTTGTCCCGGCCCCAGGCGGAGAGCGGCGACTACACCTCCGACGTGGCATCCAACCTCGCCATGATGGTCGCCGGCAACGCCACCCTGCTGCGCACCGCCGATGAGCAGGGTGTCAGCCCCGAACTGCTCATCCCCTACACGGAACTGATGGAGCGCCGGCTCGATGCCGGCCACGGCAGGGAGGACGGCACCGGCCTGGTCGACCTGCTCTGACCTCCCGGAGCGACATCACCGTGCCGAAGCCCCCACCTGGTTACGGTTCGAGGCGGTACGCCGCTGCTCGGCACGGTCATGATTCAGAAGATCACCAGGTGCGCGCACCGACCTGCGCCGGCCCTGAGTCGTGGGTCCGGGCTCCCTGCCGTGCTGCGAGAGAGGCTCACGGAGGCCGGTCGGCGACCCCGCCGTGGCCTTCTCGCACCCCGGTGCCGCACCCCTGCACCGCCCGGCCGCGCCCCGCCAGGAGCAGTGGTGCCGCGCGACCCTCTACGGCGCGATGTCGCCCTCCCAACACATCCGCGCCGGATGCGTCGGAGACCAGCGGTACACGGAGAAGCCGCCCGGGTGGGTGCAGCCCTCGCCCGAGTCCAGTGCTACGCCGCCGGCGATCTCCGTGAGGGTGAGCGGGAGGACATCCAGATAGGAACCGTCGAGGGGTCCGGCGAACAGTTCCAGACGGCCTGCTCCCGGTTCGCTCCACAGTCCGGTGCCCGGTCCTCGGCCCGGCCCATGCGGCTCACTCCTGACCGGATCGGGCCACGCAGGCTTCATCGGCTCTCCGCCCTCCGCTCCAGCCGACACCTGGCGCCCTCCCCGTGTGTGCCCGTTGCGCCTGGAGCCGGCATCCGGCTTCGGCGTCCTGTACAAGTCAAGCGCTTCGGACCGCTGAAGTGTCACGGGGCGGGGCGGGGCGAGGCGGCGGCGACGGACGGGCCGGTGTCGTTCGGACCGTGCCGGGCTCATGCGGCGGCGGGGTGCCGTTCGAGGAGAGACGGAGGCCAGGATCCCGGGCCGCGCCCCTCCGCCCGGTACGCCGGAGGCGTCCGCGGGCGGGGCGGCGGGTCGGGCCGAGGTGTGGGCGATGACCGGTGGGGCAGGCGTGGGGCATGTCGGTGGCTTCGGCGATGGATACGGCGCTCGACCGCACGGTGGTGCTGGGCTACGGGAACGTCGGCCTGTGGGCACGCAGGCGCCTGCCCACCTGGCCGGCGGACCCGCCGCGCATGGACGGCAAGGTCGTGCTGGTGACCGGGGCCGCGTCGGGCATCGGTCTCGCGGCGGCGGCGGGCTTCGCCAGACTCGGTGCCTCGGTGCGGGTCCTGGCCCGCGACCGGCTGCGGGCCGAGCAGGCGGTGCGGCTGACCCGCGAACGTGCCGGCCCCGGCACCCCGGCGGCGCTGCCGGTCGCCTGCGACCTGACGAGCCGGGCCGAACTGCGGTCCTTCGTCGAGGCGTTCCTGAGCGGCGAGCCGCGGCTCGACGTGCTGGTCAACAACGCGGGCGTGATGCCGGACGAGCGCAGCTTCGGCGCGGACGGCGTCGAGTTGGACTTCGCCACCCACGTGCTCGCGCCGTGGATGCTCATCCGCGGTCTGGCCCCGCTACTGGCGCGCTCCGCGCCGGCCCGCGTCATCAACGTCACCTCGGGCGGCCAGTACGACCAGCACATCCCCACCGGCGACCTGCAGTCACTGCACGGCCGGTACGGCCCGAAGAAGGTGTACGCGCGCACCAAGCGCGAGGAGATGGTGATCACCGAGCAGTGGGCCCGGCGGCTGGCCGGCCAGGGCATCCACGTGCACGCCATGCATCCGGGCTGGGCCGACACCAAGGGCGTGCGGCAGTGGATGCCGCTGTTCCGCGCGGTGACCCGGCCGATCATCCGCACCCCGGAGGAGGGCGCGGACACCGTCGTGTGGCTCGGCGCCGCACCCGAGGCCCTGCACTCCACCGGTCTGCTGTGGCACGACCGCCGCCCCCGCCCCACCACCTACGCGCTCGGCGCCGGACCGGACGGCGACGCCGCCCGCCAGGAGCTGTGGGACCACCTCGCCGACCTCGCATCGGCGTCGGATCGTGACCGGCCGGCACCGTAGCCCCGAACGGGGCACCGATGGTGGTTACGCACCGGCCGACCTCGGCCAGAAGCGGTGTGTACCCGGCCGGGCAGGGTGTCTCACCTTCCGCACGGCACCGCCCAGGCGTGGGCACGAGCGAAGGGAGCACCTGATGAAGATCACCACCAAGATCGCCCTCGGGATAGCGCTTGTCGTCGGGTACGTCCTCGGACGACTCAAGAAGGGACGGTGGGCCCTCGCCGTCGCGGGGTACCTGGCCGGACGGCGTCTCGATCCGCGGGAGCTCGTCTCCGAAGGGTTGCAGAAACTGGGGGAGGCGCTGTCCTAGGGTGCCGAGCCGCCTGGGCAGGGCCCGTCCTGGCCCGTCCGAGGAGAGCACGTCCTGGACCTCACGCGCGCCGCAGACCGGCCAGGGGGCGGGGCCGCGGTCTGCGGCGAGGAACCGGCTCGGCTCTGCCGGGCGGTGGCGTCGATCCCGGCCACCGCCCGGGAGCCCCGGCCGGCGTCCCCTCCGGCCGGGGTGACGGCGTACCCCGTGGCCGACGAGCGCGAATGCCGTCTTCAGCCGATGCCGGCCGTGCCGGTCGTGACCACGGAGGTCCTCATGTGCGCCTCACCTCGAGGAGAAACGCATTCCTCGTCCGCTCGGCTGTCGGGGCGGGCGACACGGGGATTCGGATGCCGTCCGTCCGACCCCCGTTCCGTCAGGTCATGGTCGGCGCCTGCTCCTCCAGCTCCAGGCCTTCCGGCAGGGCCGCACTGTGCACCACTCCCAGCCGCTGCGTGGCGCGGGTCAGGGCCACGTAGAGCTCCGCGCGCCCGAAGTCGGCCGGTTCGACCACCAGCACGCTGTCGAACTCCAGGCCCTTCGCCTGCGTCGGCGAGAGCAGGACCAGCGGGCGGGTGAGGTCCGGTTCGGGCCCGGAGTCGGCGCCCGGCAGTGCCGCCGCCAGGTCGCCGAGCAGATGCTTCGGTGCCACCACGGCCAGCCGCCCGCCCGCGCCGTCCGTCGGGACGGGCTCCGCCGCCACGCACGCCGCCACCGCGGCGGCCAGCTCCGCCGCGTCCGCCACCCTCCGCGCCCACGGGCGGACCCCCGTCGACCGCACCGAGCGCGGCGGCCGGAAGCCCGGGTCCGTCGCCCGGACCACGCCGGCCGCGACCTCCATGATCTCGGCCGGGGTGCGGTAGTTGACGTCCAGCAGCACCCGCTCGAAGCGCTCGCCCACGTGCGGGCCCAGCGCGGCCGACCAGGTGCCGCAGCTGCCCGGCTCGGAGCTCTGCGCAGGGTCGCCGACCAGGGTCATCGAACGGGTCGGGCAGCGCCGCATCAGCAGCCGCCACAGCATCGGCGTCAGCTCCTGCGCCTCGTCGACGATGACGTGGCCGAAGGCCCAGGTCCGGTCCGCGGCCGCACGCTCCGCGGCGCTGCGCCCGTCCGCCTCCTCCTGACGGTCCGCCAGCCGTTCGGCGTCGATGAGGTCGTGGGCGGCCAGCTGCTCGGAGTCCTCGTCCTCGCGATCGGCGAACTCGTGGCTGCGCGAGCCGTACGAGAGGTCGAGCACGCCCTGGGCGTAGGCGATGGCCTCCTGCCGCTGTGCCTCCTCCGCGGCGAGGCGGGCGGAGTCGTCCTCGCCGAGCAGTTCCGCCGCCTCGTCCAGCAGCGGCACGTCCGCCGGGGTCCACGGCCAGGCCGTGAAGGGACCGCACGGGGCGCGGCGGACGGCCGCGGCGTCGGCGTCCGGGAGGTGGGTGGGTTCCTCCAGGTAGTCGGCGACCAGTCGCTCTGGCGTCAGCAGTGGCCACAGCTCGTCGATCGCGGCGTGGACCTGTGCGCTGGCGGCGACGCCCTTGCCGATCAGTGCCCGGTCGTCGGCGCCGAGCAGGTTCGGGCCGCCGTAGGGATCGGTGCCGATCCGCTCCACCAGTTGGGCGGTGAGCCCGTCGATGACGGCGAAGGCGAAGTGCGGCCTGGCGAGGTTGTGCGGCAGATGCGTCCTGCGGGCGCGGTCGCGAGCGGCGGCGACCAGCTCCCGGTCCAGTACCAGCACGCCGTCCTCGTGGTCGATCCGCAGCTCCGGCCAGCCCGTGGCCTGCCGGTCGCGGAGGTGGGCGGCGAGGGCGTCCGCCATGGCGGCACCGCCCTTGACGGCCGCCGCCTCGGGCGTGTCCGTGCCGGTGGCGCGCACGCCGGGGAAGAGCTCGCCCGGGGTGGCCAGCAGCACCCCGGTCTCGCCCAGTGCGGGCAGTACCTGGCCGATGTAGCCGAGGAAGGTCGGGTTGGGCCCGACGATCAGCACCGCGCGCCGGGCCAGCAGCTCGCGGTGGGCGTAGAGCAGATAGGCGGCGCGGTGCAGGGCCACCGCCGTCTTCCCGGTGCCGGGACCGCCCTCGACGACCAGCACGCCGCGGTGCGGGGCGCGGATGATCCGGTCCTGCTCGGCCTGGATGGTCTGCACGATGTCGTGCATCCGGCCGGTGCGGGCGGCGTCCAGCGCGGCGAGCAGCACGGCGTCGGCGGTCGCGCCCTCGTGGCCGGTGCGTTCGGCGTCGTCGAGGTCGAGGATCTCGTCGTGCAGGGCGGTGACCCGGTTCCGCTCGGTGGTGATGTGACGCCGCCGGCGCAGGCCCATCGGCTCGTGGCCGGTGGCGAGGTAGAACGGGCGGGCGACGTCGGCGCGCCAGTCGACGACCAGCGGCGTCCGCTCCTCGTCGTCGGCGCGGATCCCGATCCGGCCGATGTGGTGGTCGGCCCCGTCCCGGAAGGCCAGCCGGCCGAAGCAGAGCCCGTGTTCCCCGGAGGAGTAGAGGGAGAGCAGTCCGCTCTGCTCGGCCACCAGCACGTCCCGCTCCAGCAGCATCTGGGCGTTGGTCGCGCCCTGTGCCAGCGCGGCGTCGACCCCGGCGGCGGCCCGTGCCTCCAGTTCGGCGAGGCGCCCGCAGAGCAGATCGATGAATTCCTGTTCCCGGAGAATTTCGCCGTTTGACAATTCCGCTCCCGCTCACATATACTGACGCCATAAGGTTTCCGGAGTTCATGTTTTCGGGTCGTTCCGAATGAACTCATGGAATCCACTAATCTACGAGGTAAATGTCCGGGACGCCAGTGCGCCCCGGTTTTTTTGTTGTGCAGGGTGGCCGACTTTTACGTCGTCGTGGTCGTGGCGCCCGGCGCCAGGGGCCCGACCGGCCTGAATCCAGGCCGGTCGCCCGTCCTGGGGCCGCAGTCCGCCATGATCATGGTGGCGGTGCTGGTCCTCCGCTCGGAGTGTGCCGCGGCAGGGCGTTGAGCCGGGTGGCGGGGCCGCGCTGATGGCCCACCTCGCTCGGCACGGCTACCCGGTGCCTGCCGTCCGGCCGGAGGACGCACCGGACCGGGACGGCCTGGTGATGCAGCGGATCACCGGACCGACCATGGCGGAGGCGCTGCTCGCCGGCACGATCACCCCGGAGCAGGCCGGCGAATCCCTGGCCGAGCTGCTGAACCGCCTGCACGCCGTGCCCGCCCCGGCAGGAGCCGACGCCGGGCACCTCACCCTGACGGGCGGGGCAGCGACATCGAGGGCGCCGTCAGCGGCACGCTCTGCGAGCACGCGGACCTCCTGCGGTCCGTCCGCGACCGCGACCCGGGCGCGGCAGAACGCGCGATGGCCGAACACGTGCGGATGGCGAGGGCATCGACCTGAGGTCGGGTCATCCGCGCAGGAGGAGGAGGCCGGGTCGGTGTGAGGTCGCCGGCGGGGGATCCGGCCGGACAGTGTGCCGACGGGTCAGGGCGGAGCAGCCGACGACCGGTGCCTCTGGGGCGGGTCGCCGCTGAGCGCTTCGTGCAGGGTGAGGGCGAGGCACGGCGAGGTGCCCATGCTGACGTGGCCGTCGAGGGCGAGCACGTGGGTCCCGGCCGGCCCGGGCCGGCGGGCGGCACGCAGGTCGGGTGACATGGACCCGCACAGACGGGGCAGGCGGAGGCCTTGTCCGTTGACCTGCGCCCGGAGGTGTTCATGAGCATGGCCATGCTTCTGCTGCTGATCCCGCTCGCGCTGGCGGCGATCCTCACCGCGACCGCCCCCTCGCCCGCCCGCCACCGCGGCCCGCGTGCCGCCGCCGTCCGGGCCGACAGGGCGGCCCGCCCCCGCCACGCCCGGGCCTCCCGCTGACACCGCCGCTCCGTCGAGCGGTGAACGCGGCCGACTCCGTCATGGCGCGGTCGTGCGCCCGGCGGCGGAAGCGGTATGGCGCGCGGATCACGGCGGGCGGCCGGGCGGGAATTCCGTCCGGCCGCCCGCGGCCCCGCGCCGGAAGCCGTGGGTAGGACCCCTCGCTTCGCCCCGGCGCCCGCACCCACCGGCACGCCCACGCCGTCGGCAGAGCGCCCCACTGCCGGAGTGGGGCGCTCGGAGGGCGAGCTCGGTCGGCCCTGCACTCGTGCTGCGGCCGCGTCAGTAGTAGTGGGTGCGACCGCCGACACCGTGACCCAGGAGCCCGGCGACCCACAGGATGAGGCCTATGACGACCAGGACGACGGCGAGCACGGGCGGGTCTTCTTCACGGACGGTGGACAGCGCGCGTTGCGGCCCCGACTGCCCCGTCGTGCCGGGCACATGCGGGCACGGTCCGGAGCCGTCGGGCCGGCGGGCTTCGGCCGCGCCTCCTTCCGCCCGTCGGAGCCGCGGGCGCGCAGGGGGATGAGGCGGTCCCGCCCGGGTAGGCGTATCGGCCGACGGAACCAATGTGCCGGGACCGGAGGTCGGGATGGACGCGATCGTGCTGCTGAGGGACGACCACAAGACGGTCGAGAAGCTCTTCAAGGCATTCGAAAAAGCCGACGACGAGGCGCACACGGAGAAGCGGAAGATCGTCGATCAGGTGATCGAGGAGCTGACCGTGCACGCGGTCATCGAGGAGGAGGTGTTCTACCCGGCCGCGCGCGAGGCCGCTCCGGACACCACGGACCATGTGCTGGAGAGCGTGGAGGAACACCACGTCGTGGTGTGGATGCTGTCCGAGCTGGCGGGCATGGATCCGGCGGACGAGCGGTTCGACGCGAAGATGACGGTCCTGATGGAGAACGTGCGCCACCACGTCGAGGAGGAGGAGAAGGACTGGTTCCCCGAGGTCCGCAAGGCCATGGGCCGCAACCGCCTCGTCGAACTCGGCGAACGTCTGGAGGAGGCGAAGAAGAGCGCCACCCGCGACCCGCTCGAGGTCCCCAGCGCGACCAAGTGACCCCGCCCGGACGGGGTGTCTTCTCCGGCGGCGTGCAGAAGACCACCAGGGCACGGACCGACCTGCGCGGCGCCGCGATCCACCGGGTCGCGGCGCTGCGCCGCTTTCTCCGTTTCCCCCGCGCGTGTGATCACGTGCATGACGCGGTCCGACGCCCGATGGCCGCCCGAGCCGTGGTTTGCCGGGACCGGGGCCGTGCAGAAGCCGGGTGCTCCGGTCGGACCTCGCGATCTCCGGCCGCCTCGTGGTGGAGAGGACGTGATCGCCGTGACGCTGGATCGCGTTGACCGCTGGATGCTGACGTTCCCCGGGCCGGCCGGGTGCCACGGGGAGCAGGACACCGTCGTGGTGGAGCAGCAGGCCGGATTCGGACCGCACGGGCACCCGGTCTACGCGGACGCCGCACGCACCGTCCGGGTCGAGATCGAGGACGGCGGCCTGGTGCACGTCCTCGACTGCGTCGGCCGCCCCGTACCGGACAACCCCGTGCACGCCCGGCCCCTCCGTCGGCCGCCGACCTCGCCGCAGCCGCGGCGCGGTCCGCGAACGGTGCCGAAGCCGAGGATCACCCCGTGAGTGCGATCGCGCTGGTCGCGGCGTCCGCGGACGTCCGTCCGGTCGACCTCACCGACCTGCCGGAAGGGATCCGTCCGCGTGATGGCCGATCAGCACACCCCGCGTGATCCCGCCTCGCAGTATCCGACGCCGCCGTTCCCCGAGCAGTCGCAGTCCCACCCGGGCAGCGGCGAGGCCATGGGCCCGGAACCGGACCACGGGGAGACCTCCTACAGCGGTACCGGCCGCCTGGCGGGCCGCGTCGCGTTGATCACCGGTGGCGATTCGGGCATCGGCCGGGCGGTTGCCCTGGCCTTTGCCCGAGAGGGTGCCGACATCGCCTTTCGGGCTGCCGCGGTCTCGCTGTTCGGCTCCGTCGGACCGGGTATGCGCGCGCGGCACGAAAGGCACCCGCTGGCCACCCGTCCCTCCGCCGTCAGGCCGTTCCGGTGCCGGCATCGAGCAGGCCGGACGCCTCCGCACCGACACCGGCGCCGCCCGTTCGGCACGGGGGCGCGGTGCCCGGTCGAGCGGCGCGCGGACGGGGGAGGGCCCGGTCGGTTGCCCGCCCTACAGCGTGGGTGCCGTTGGCAGGGCGTCGTGCAGGCGTCCGAGGAGGGCTCGGGCCGCGGGACTTGCGGGTCCGCCGGCCAGGCGAGGACGATGCGGGCACGGATCCGGGGCCGGACGATCGGCAGGGTCCGCAGGGATTCGGTGCGGCCCGGTCCTTCCTGGTCGAGGGGCAGGACGGCGACGCCCAGCCCCCGGGCGGCGAGCCGCGCGAGCACGTGCGGAGCCGCCGCTTCGAAGGCGATCCGGGGCCGGAATCCCGCCTGCGTGCAGGCGCGTTCGAGGGCTTCCCGGACGCCGGTGCCGCGCGGTAGGCAGATCAGCTGTCGCCCCTGCAGATCGGCCAGGGGGAGTTCGGTGCGGTCGGCGGCGGCGAGGAGCGGGTCGCCGGGTGAGAGGGCGGCCCCGATCGGGGCGTCGACGACCGTCCGGTGGGCGAGGCCGGGCGGGGGCTCGTCGCCGATGGGCCCCAGGAGGGCGATGTCGATCTCACCGGCCAGGAGTGCGGCCTGCATCCGGTCCGAGGTGCCTTCGGTCAGCGCCATTTCGAGGGCGGGGTGGGCGTCGTGGAAGTCCGCGAGGAACGAGGCGACGTCGAAGGCGTGGTCGGTGGCGCCGGGGACCAGCCCGAGCGTGACCCGGCCGCGCAGCAGTCCGGCGTGCTCGTCCACGGCGTTCCGCACCGCGTCCGCGGCGGCCAACGCGGCCCGCGCGTAGGGCAGGACGGTCCGGCCCACCTCGGTGGGCGTCACTGCCGCATCGAGCAGCGGGCCGCCACCGCGCCGCCGGCCGACCATGCGGACATCCTGCGCCGCTGGGAGCTGTTCAACGACGCCCGGACCGTCACCGCCGTGCTGGCCTTCGCCCTCCTCACCCACCTCGCCCTGAGAGCACCTCAAGTCATGCGCCGGCGGTGGAAGGCCGCAGCAGAGGCGGGACACGCGGTGCCGGAGCACGGGGAGGGCCGTATGCGGTCGCCGGCGGGCAGGGGTTCAGGCGCGGCGCCGGTCGCTGTCGTGGCGGAGGCTGTCGGTGTGCCGGGTGAGGTCGTCGAGGCGGTCGGCGAGCCGGGGGTGGGCGTCTCCCAGGTGGTCGCGGACGGCGGCGAGGGGTGCGAGGAGGTCCGCGGCGTCGGCGGCGGCGAGGGAGGCGTGGACGGCGTCGAGTGCCGGCCGGGCCGAGGGCGGCAGGTCGTCGAGGGCGGTGATCTGCGCGGCGAGGACGCGCAGGTCGGCGGCGTTGTCGCGGGCCCAGGTGGTGACGGTGCGCTGGGCGGCGCGGCGGTCGCGGACGGCCTTGACGCGTTCGGCGCCGGTGGTGGCATCAGCGGGAGTGGTGCCGGCCGGCGGGGCGGAGGCGGGCTTGAGCCGCAGGTAGCGGTTCTCGGCGGCCTGGCGGCTGGCGACGCCCATGGGGTGGGCGAGATCGGCCCAGGTGGCGCCGGCCGCGCGGGCGGTCTCCACGAGGCCGGCCTCCCAGCCGGCGAGTTCGGTGCGCAACTCGCGCAGCAGGAGCAGCGCTGCCAGGGCGGGTTCGGGGCCGGGCTGCACGGGCGCGGTGGGGGTGCTGTCGATCGGGGGTGCGTCCTGGGCGGTGCGGACGGCGTCGTCGATCACGCCCAGCGCGGCCGCGGCGGCGAGGAAGGAGGCGGGGCCGACCGGCGCTGCGGGGCCGATCGGTGGAGGGCCGGGTCTCTCGGGCATGTGCGTCACTCTTTCGACGACTCGGTGTTTGTCATCCGATGGATGACATGTTAGAACAGATTCAGGTGAAAGCGCACTGGCACCCTTTTCCACTGGAGGTGTTTCGCGATGCTGATGCGCACCGATTCGTTCCGCGAGCTGGACCGTCTGACCCAGCAGTTGCTGAGTACCCAGGGCACGTGGTCGCGGCCCACCCCGATGCCGTTGGACGCTTACCGCGACGGCGACGAGTACGTGATCTGCTTCGACCTGCCGGGCGTCGACCCGGAGGCGATCGACATCGACGTCGAACGGAACATGCTGACCGTGAAGGCCGAGCGCCGCCCCCGCCGCGACAGCGGGGACGTGAAGTGGGAGCTGTCCGAGCGCCCGCTCGGCGTCTTCTCCCGCCAGGTGATGCTGTCCGACACCCTCGACCCCGCGGGGATCACCGCCGACTACGACGCCGGCGTGCTGACCCTGAAGATCCCGGTCGCGGAGAAGGCCAAGCCCCGGAAGATCGCCATCAGCCACACCGGCAGCCGCAAGCAGATCCAGGCCTGAACGGCCGCGAGCCGCCGGCCCCGCCCAGCTCTCCCCAGGCGCAACGGGCGGGGCCGGCCCACCCCACGTGCCCGGCGGCGGGGCGGGTGCCGCCGGTGGTCCCCGCCCCCGCCGGGACCCGGCAGTTGCAGCGCAAGGCGCTCGGACCGGATCCACTCACGACAGGGAGGTTCTCCGGTGCCCCTGCGATGGGACGCGTTCCTGGACGAGGTGCGGGAACGCGGCGAATACGACACTCCGCACGAGGCGGAGCGGGCGGCCCGCGTCGTGCTGGCGCTGCTCGGCGCCCACCTGGTCGGCGAGGTGCGCGCCGAGCTGGCAGCCCGCCTGCCCGAGGCCTTCGCCCTGGTCCTGCTCAACCCCCTCCAGGCCGCCGAACCGCTCAGTCCCGACCGGTTCGTCCGCGCCACTGCCGCCTGGATCGAGGGCGCCACCGAAACCACCGCCCTGTGGGACATCGGCGCCGTCCTCAGCACCACTGCCGAAGCCGCCGGCGACGACCTCACCGAACGCATCCTGCTCCAACTGCCGCCCGGCTACGACATCCTCTTCGGCCGCCCCCAGCCCGGCCGACGCCCCTGAAACACCGGGTTCCCGACGCCACCGCGTGCAGGCACCCACGTCCCGGAAGGCCACCGCCCATGACCCGGCACCGCCTCCTCCTCCAGCAGGTCCGCACCCTCGGCCGCTACAGCGACGACGAAGAAGCCGGTCGCGTCCTCGATACCGTCCTGACCCTCCTCGGCTCCCAGCTCACCGGCGAAGAGCGCTGCGACCTCGCCGCCGTCCTCCCGGAGCAGGACCGGGCCGTCCTCGTCTCGCAGGTCCCGCTGCCCGAGCCGGTCACCGCCCCGGCCTTCGTCGAGGCCGTCGCCAGGGCCCTGCACACCAGCCTCGCCTGCGCCCGCTGGGACACCTCCTCCGTCCTCGCCGCGCTCGCCGACCACGCCGGCGACGAGCTTATCGACCGCCTGCTCGTCCGGCTGCCGAGCGGCTACGCGCTGCTGTTCGGCCGGGCGGACCTCGCCGTCGCCGCCTGACCCCGCTCGCGCCCGAACCAGCTCGTCCGGGCCGGACACCGGAGCCGGCCCCCACGGAGCACGACGCAGGGAAGGAAGGGCGGCCATGCCGGGCGACCTGAAGACGAACGTGGAGCGCGTGGGCCCCGTTGCGGTGTGCTCACTCGCCGGGGACCTGCACATGGACAACCAGGAAGAGGTGCGAGCGGCCCTGAAAACCGCCCTCGGCCTCCTCCCCGAAGTCCTGGCCGTGGATCTCACAGGGGCGGAGCTCTTCACGTCCAGCGGCCTGAACGCCCTGCTGCGGGCACGCCTGGACGCGGCCGACCGCTTCGTGCCCCTCGTGCTGATCACCCCCAGCCGCGCGGTGCGCCGCGTGCTCGCGGTGACCGAGGCGCAGGACCTGTTCCCGATCTGCGCCACCGCGGAGGAGGCCGCCCGGTACGCCCCGACCAACCGGGCCCCGGGCGGGTGACCCGGGCCCGTTCGCACCCTGCGGCGCCGACACCGGCCGTCCCCGGGGGCCGGCCGGCAGCCGGTGGCCCCGGGATCGTGCACCCTGGGCCGCCCCGGGCAGTTCCCGGCCGGGGCGGCCTGTGGTGCGCCTGGTCTCCGCCTGCCGATCCGGCGTGCGCCACTTCCCCGGGCGGACGCCCTTGTCCGGGTCGGGCCGCTTCCCTAGGCTGACCGGGCACGTCCCGCCGGGGGGAAGGACACCGCGCATGATGAGACGTCTTGTTCCGCTGGCCGCAGTGATGTTGGCGCTGGCCGCCTGCAGCTCGGCCGGGTCCGACGGCCGGAAGGCCGACAGCGACGGCGAGCTGGCCTGCTCGCTGGTGCGGAGGCTGCCCGACCGGATGCCCGACCAGCCGGCCGGCGGTTCGTCGGACCGTTCCTGGGACGTCGCCGTCGGCCGACTGAGCACGGCCGCAGAGCTGGCCCGGGTGGCCGCGCTGGAGGACGAGAAGTACCAGCCGCTCGCCGACACACTTGCCACCGCCCGGCAGACGTTCTCCACCACCTTCGACCTCCACCGCGCCGAACCGGGCATCAAGCAGGCGCGCACCCACTGCTGACACCGTCGCCCGCAACGCCGAGACGGTTCCTGTCGTCGGGGCGGCCGACGACGCGCGACGCGACGGCCCCGGGAGCCACGCTCCGCCGTCACCGTTCCGGGCGGCGATCGGCTCCCCGCGCGGTGTGCGGCATGATCGCGTCGTCCGGGATCACCCCGAGCCGGCCCGCCTCGTAGTCCTCCACGGCCTGGATGATCTCGGCCTTGGTGTTCATCACGAACGGCCCGTAGTGGAAGACCGGCTCCCGGATCGGCTCGCCGCCCAGGATCAGCACGTCCAGGTCGGCCGTGTCGCCGTCGGGCCGGCTGCTCGCCGTGACGGTCAGGGCGCCGCCCGGGCCGAAGACCGCGAGCTGGTGGGCGGCGAGGGGCCGGCCCTCGGTCCCCACCGAACCGTGTCCCGCCAGCGCGTAGACCAGCGCGTTGAAATCGGGGCGCCAGGGCAGTACCAGACGGGCTCCGGCCGCGATGGTGGCGTGCGCAAGGGTGATCGGCGTGAACGTCGAGCCGGGGCCGGCATGTCCGTCGAGGTCTCCGGCGATGACCCGCACCAGCGCGCCGCCGTCGGCCGAGGACAGCAGGGTGACCTGGTGCCCTTCGATGCTCTGGTACTTGGGCGGGTTCCACTTGCTGGCCCTGGGCAGGTTGACCCACAGCTGGATGCCGTGGAACAGCCCACCGGAGACGACCAGCGCCTCGGGCGGCGTCTCGATGTGCAGGATCCCCCTCCCCGCGGTCATCCACTGCGTGGCGCCGTCGGTGATCAGACCGCCGCCCCCGTGCGAGTCCTGGTGCTGGAAGAGACCGTCGATCATGTAGGTGACGGTTTCGAAGCCCCGGTGCGGATGCCAGGGCGTGCCCTTGGGTTCGCCCGGTGCGTAGTCGACCTGGCCCATCTGGTCCATGTGGACGAACGGATCCAGCGCCTCCATCGGAACACCGGCGAAGGCCCGGTACACCGGGAAGCCCTCGCCCTCGAACCCGCTGGGCGCGGAGGTCACCGCGGTGACCGTCCGCTGCGTGGCGACCTGCGGATCGGGTTCGGCGACACGCGGCAGGTCCAGCACGTTGTCCACGGTCACGGCGGGCATGGCAGCCTCCCCGAGGGGTCGGAAGGTCCGGTCCAGTCTAGTGCCGGGGCGGCCCGCCGGCATCGTCGCGCCCCGGGTACCCGATCTTCCCGACCCCGACCCCGACCCCGGCCACGGCCCGCGCGGACCGGGGGCGACATCTGCGGGCCGCCGGCCGGCCGGCGGGGCGCGCACGTGGCCTCGCCGACCGTCGGAACGGGCACCGGGCTCACGCGGACGGTCCTCCTGCCGAAGCATCATGACGGCCGGTCATGCCGGGAGGAGCGGATCGGTCCGACCGTCGGCCGCTGTCGGAGGGGCGCGATACCGTTTCGGATCTTCGTTCGAGGGGGATTTCATGCGTCAGCTTCTGCTCGGTCTGATCATCGCCGTCACCGTCGTCCCGCTTGCCGCATGCAGTGAGGGCTCGCCCTCCAGCAGCCGGGCGTCAGCGGCGGGCGCGCCGTCGGTCTCCAGCACGCCGTCCGCCGTCGATGCGCCGACGCTCTCCGCGGAGGCCCAGGCCAAGCTCGCCGCGTGGTTCGCGGACAGCCGCCACAGGCAGGGCATGCAGGCCCTCGACCACGGCCTCCGCGACTTCAAGCGCAGCGTGGCCATCGCCCCGGCCGCCCCTGCCGACTACATGACGATCCGGTCGGCGTGCAGCGACCTCGACCACGATCTCAACATCATCAAGGACTTCGACCCCGTCCCCGATCCGCAGTCCCAGGCGCTGTGGTCCTCGGCGGTCACGAACCTGCGGCAGGGTGCGGCCGACTGCCTGACCGCTGCCACCGCCAACGACGCCGCCAAGGTCACCCGGGCCAAGGCCGCGCTCCTCAAGGGCGACACCGACTACTCGGCCGTCGTGGCCCGGCTGGGCACCGTCCTCGGCGTCGCCCCCACGGCCGGCTGAGGACGGCGCCGACGCCGCGGCGGCCGGTCCGGGACACGGGTGTCCCGGACCGGCCCCGGGCACCCGACCGACTGCCCTGGGTTCAGGTGCAGGTGGCGCGGCTGTCGTCCTCGACTACCGCAAGACCGACCACCTGTAGCCACGGCCAGCCGGTCCGCCCGCGCCTTCCCCCGCGCTGCCGCCGGGGCCGATGTGCGTCAGGAGCCGGGGCGGACCCGGCGTAGGGGACTCGGCGACCGGCGGATCCGGACGAGTCCCCCATGTCACCGACGGCGGGCACCGGGTGTCCTTCGGAAGACCCCCACTCTCGACTGCCCCGGCCGACGGGCGTCGTTGACCCCGAACCTCGGGGGTGCAGGCGGCCGGTGCCGAGGGGGCGCCTGCCCCCCTGTCCCGTCCGGGCCGGTACGGCGACTACCGAATCCGCATGCAGGGCTGGTGGTTCGGCATCGACATGTAGTGGCCGGCGTCGAAGCCGCCGACGTTCAGGGTCGAGACACCACGGCTACCGCCCGTGCCGTAGCCGAGGTCGGTGAGCCGGCGGCAGAGCGCCAGCGCGTCCTCGGGGGTGGTGTCTTCCGTCACGTGGATCGTCAGGGCCCGACCTCCTCCCACGGCGTCCGCGGCTTCGGGCGGAGGCACGA
Source organism: Kitasatospora sp. NPDC093679 (assembly GCF_040683455.1). NCBI lineage: Bacteria > Bacillati > Actinomycetota > Actinomycetes > Kitasatosporales > Streptomycetaceae > Kitasatospora > Kitasatospora sp. NPDC093679. Next base: position 34,502 of record NZ_JBFBDW010000035.1, on the reverse strand, counting down.
GCGTCTCGCCGTCCAGGACGTGGGGCAGGCAGCGCACGTCGTCCGGAAGGCCTGTGGTGGAGCCGCCCATCCAGCTCGACGTGGGCCGCGGCGATGCGCAGGCCTTCGGTGCCGGAGAGCCCTGCGGGCTCACCGACATCACCGGTTCGCTGCTCTCCGCGCTCGGCGCGGCCCGACCCTCGGCAGCCGAGGAACATCCGGCCAGCATCAAACCGGCCAGCACGGCGCCTGCCACTGCGAGTCTCATCGCGACAACCCTCTCCCCAAGATCGTTTCCACTCTAGCGGCCAGGTCAAGTCACTTGTCGTCCAGGCGTGAACGCCCGCATCACGTCCGGCCCCGCCGCGGGCCGCACCCCCCTCAGACACCCCCTCGGACACCCCCTCGGAGCGGCCGCCCCGACGGCTCCGGATCCCGGAGCGTCCACCACTGCCCACGGCACGTCCAGGCCGCGTGCCGTGTTCCCGGCGGACGGGACTCTCCTGCACCTCCGGCCGTCGGCGTGACCGGCATCTCACTGCCGCGGGGGAGTGGAAGCCGCCCCGGCGGACAACCGGTTGCCATGGAGATCCAGGGACTACCGGTCACCGCACACGGCCTCGCGGTCCACGGACCACGCGGACCCGTCTTCGAGGACGTGGATCTGGAGGTCCCCTCGGGGGGCCTGCTCGTCGTCCACGGCCCGGGCGGCTCCGGCCGCACCAGCCTGCTGCTCGCCCTCGCCGGACGGATGCGGATCACGGCGGGCACCGTGCAGGTCGGGCAGTACAGGCTGCCCGGCCGACGACGCGACACCGCAGCGGTACGCACGGCCGTGGCCGTCGCCCGCGCCGAGCCGGCCGTCGCGCTGGAGGGCCGCCTGACCGTCGCCGAGCACATCGCCGAACGGACCTGGCTCCACCCGGGAACCACACGGACGCTGGTGGCCGAAGCCCTCGCCGTGACCGCCATCGCCCCCGACCCCGCCGCCCTCACCGAAGACCTGCACCCGGCCGACCGGGTCCTGCTCGCCGTCGCCCTGACCCTGGCCCAGAAGCCCGCCGTCCTCGTCGTCGACGACGCCACCCACGGCTGCCCACCCGCCGACCACCACCGCATCTGGCACGCCCTCCAACAGGTCTGCGGCACCGGCTGCACCGTGCTCGCCGCCGACACCGCACCACCACCGCTCGGCCCGCACCACACGCTGAGCCTGCCCCGGCACACCGCCCACCTCCTACGGGCCCGCTCCCTGCCCGCGGCGGCCTCCCCGGCGGTCGGAAGCGAGGCGGCATGACCGCGCTGCGCCTGGCCGCCCTGGAACTGCGCCGCTTCCGCGGACCGCTGCGCCGCTTCGTCCCCCTGCTGCTCTGCCTGATCCCGCTCCTGTACGGCGCCATGTACCTCTGGGCGAACTGGGACCCGTACGGCAGGACCTCGCGCATCCCGGTGGCGGTCGTCGACGAGGACCGCCCCGCCCACAGCATCACCGGGGAACCGGTCGACGCCGGCGCCCAGCTCGTTCAACAGCTCAAGGCCTCCGGCGACTTCGGCTGGCGGTTCGTCGACGCCGACGCGGCACACGCCGGCCTCAGGTCCGGACGCTACTTCTTCGTCCTGCACATCCCCGGCGACTTCAGCGCGCGGCTCGCCACCGGCGGCACCGACCGCCCGGAGAAGGCCGGCATCACCATCGAACTCAACGACGCGAACAACTACATCGCGGGCATCATGACCGAAGTCGTCCAGTCCCGTCTCCAGGCACAGGTCGACTCGGCCGCGCACGCCGCCTACGTCCGCGCCCTGTACGGCGAACTCGGCGGCATCCGAGACCGCCTCGCCACCGCCTCCGACGGCGCCCACCGCCTCCAGGACGCCACCGACACCGCCGGCCGCGGCGCCGCCGCCCTCACCAGCGGCACCACCGCCCTGCACACCGGATCCGCCCAGGTCGCCGCCGGCAGCGACAGCATCTCCGCCGCCGTCACCCAACTCGACCGGGCCACCGAACTCCTGGACCGCAAGGCCGCCGCCGACCTCCCCGCCGCCGCGGCCGCCCTCGTCCGCACCGCCGAACTCGCCGCCGACGGAACGCACACCGTCCACGACACCACCACCCGCATCAAGACCGCCACCGGCGAGCAGACCACCCGCCTCACCGCCCTCGCCGACCACCACCCGGGCCTCGCGGACGACCCCGCCTACCAGGCCCTCCTCCAGCAGGCCCGGCAACTCGACGACACCGCAGGCCGACTCGACGCCGCCGCAACCGCCGCCGACACCGAAGCCCGGCAGAACCTCGACCACGCCCACCGGCTCCAGGACGGCGTCACCGGACTCCAACAGCACATCCAGGACGCCCGGACCCCGCTGCGCCTGGTCGACACCGGCACCCGCGACATCGCCGACGGCGCCCGCACCGCCACCGACGGCCTCACCGCGCTGCAGCAGGCCGCCCAGAGCCTGCAGACCGCCACCGGCCAGGCCCACGCCGCCGCCGGAACCCTCACCGCCACCACCGACGAAGCCCTCCGGAAGATCCCGCCCACCGACCCCGACCACGTCGCCCGCGCCGCCGAGGTCCTCGGCACCCCCGTGCACATCGACCGCACCGACCTCCACCCCGCCGGCGTCTACGGCCGCGGCCTCGCCCCCTTCTTCTTCGGCATCGCACTCTGGGTCTTCGGGCTCTTCGCCTACCTCCTGCTACGACCCCTCAACCCGCGGGCCCTGGCCGGTCGGACACCCGCCCGTACCGTCGCCCTCGCCGGCTGGCTCCCCGGCGCCGCGCTCGGCTGCGCCGGCGCCGTGGTCCTCTACGCCGTCGTAGACCTCGCCCTCGGCCTCCACCCCCGGCACCCCGTCCTCACCCTCGCCCTGCTGCTGCTCGCGGCGGGCTCCTTCGTCGCGGTCGACCACTTCCTGCGCACCGCCCTGGGCGCCCCGGGCGACGTGCTCTCGCTCGTCCTGCTGATCCTGCAGCTCACCGCCTCCGGCGGCCTCTACCCGATGCCGACCGCCCCGGGCTTCTTCCAGGCCCTCAACCCGCTGCTGCCGATGACCTACCTCGTCGACGGCCTGCGCGTGACGATCTCCGGCGGCGAACCGGCCCATCTCGTCCGCGACGTCCTCGTCCTGGCCGCCTTCGCCGCCGCCGCCCTCACCGCCACCACGCTCACCGTCCGGCGCCACCGCACCTGGACCGTCGCCCGCCTCCACCCCGACATCGCGCTCTAGACGATCAGCGGCCGGCCCGGGACACGTCGTGCCGGTCTTCCGGGGCGTCCAGGACGTGACGCGGCTGACGCCGGGACAGCAGGCGGGCGGTGGGCCGCCGTTCGCGGCTCCGGCCCGAGCGGGCCCGTGCTGCGCCGCTGCCGCGGTGGCCGGGGAAAACCGTTTTCCCGTGGGCCGAGCAGGTGATAGACACCCCGGGTGCAGAACACTCTCGATTTCTCCGACCTCCTGCGGCTGATCGACGAACGGTCGACCGCGTTCCGGGCCGCGGTCGCCTCCGCGCCCGACCTCGACGCGCAGGTGCCGACCTGCCCCGAGTGGACGCTGTTCGACCTGGCGCAGCACCTGGGTGGCGGCGACCGCTTCTGGGCCGCCATCGTCGGTGCGGGCCCCGCCGACGCCCCGCCGGCCGGGGCCGCCGCCGCGCGGGCCGCCCTGGTCGTACCGCGGGAGCGCGAGGCCCTGGTGGCCTGGCTGGAGGAGTCGACGCAGCTGCTGCTGGGTGCGCTGCGGGAGGCGGGCCCGGACGCCGGCTGCTGGGCGTGGTGGAGTGCCCTGCAGACGCCGCGGACCTCCGGCGGGGTCGCCCGGCACCGGGTCCAGGAGAGCGCGGTGCACACCTACGACGCCCGGCTCGCCGTGGGTGCCCCGCAGCCGCTGCCGGCCGAGGCGGCCCTCGACGGTGTCGAGGAGTTCCTGTTCACCTGCGTCGCGACGCCCAGCGCGTGGCCGCACAAGCCCACCGCCTTCGACTTCCACGCCGCCGAGGGGCGCTCCTGGCGCCTCACGGTCGACGGCGACGGCGCCCGGACCACCCGTCTGCCCGCCGCCACCGGGGCCGAGGGCCCGGACGCAGCCGCTGTCTCCGCCCACGCGACAGCCGGTGAGCTGGTCCTCTTCCTCTACGACCGTGTCCCGGCGGACTCCGTGCGGATCGACGGCGACGCCGGGCTGTTCGACCTGCTCCGCGCCTGGGAGCCGGAGGAGTAGGACGTCACGGGCCGTCGTGTCAGTCCCGGCCGGGGCTGACACGACGGCCCGTGTCATTTCCAGGTACCGGCTCTCCTGGTCACCTCGTCCGAGACTGCCGGCGCTCACGGCCCGGTCGGTGTGCTCTCCGGCGTTCAGGCGGGCGGGGACGCACAGCCGGGTGGCGGAAGCCGTCGCCGTGTCCGGCTCGGTCCAGGGGATGCGGTGGGGCCCGCTGTGGGAGACGTGCGCGTGACGGGCTCTCAACCGGCGACGGAGTCGATTCGTCTGCCGTCCCGGACGGTCCGGGTCCTGAGGGCCTGTCTCATCGGTCTCGTGGGTCCTGGGGCTGTCCGAGCCGTCCCGGGCGGTGGCCGGTGGGGCAGGGGCCGGTCACAGCCGTGTGGCCGTGCGGACCAGGCAGGCCAGGGCGAGGGAACGACTGTGTGCGGGCCAGGCTATGTGGGTCACGACGGGAGGCGCGTCGGTCAGCGGGACGGCCGCGTGCTCGGCCCACAGCCAGGAGCGGGCGGAGTCGGGGACGACCGCCACCGTGCGTCCGAGGGCGATCAGTTGGGCCAGTTGCGTCTGGTTGTGGATCTCGGGGCCCGGCCCGGGGGCGTAGGTGCCGTGGGTGGGCCAGCGGGCGAGCGGCAGATCGGGGACGTCCCTGACCTCGGCCAGGGACAGGGTCTCGCGGGCGGCCAGCGGGTGCCCGGCAGGCAGGAGGGCGACCTGCCCCTCGGTCATGAGCGTCTCGCTGTCGAATCCGGCGAGGGAGTTCCACGGGGTGTGCATGAGCGCGACATCGGCACGTCCGTCGCGCAGCAGCTCCTCCTGCTCGCACATGCCGCACAGCAGCACCTCGACCTCGGCGCTGCCGGGTTCGACCGCGTAGGCATCGAGGAGCTTGCGCAACAGCTCATGGGACGCGGCCGCCTTCACCGCGAGCACCAGCCGGTCGCGGGGGCCCCCAGGGCTGTCGGCACCCCCGGCGCGCCGGGTGCGGCGGACGGCGGCAGCGGCCGCGTCGAGAGCCGCCCGGCCCTCCTGCAAGAGCACCTCTCCGGCGCCGGTCAGGCGGACACCGCGGCGGTCGCGCTCCAGCAGACAGACCCCGAGGCGCCGTTCGAGCTGCTGGATCGCCCGTGACAGCGGCGGCTGGGCCATGCCGAGGCGCTCGGCGGCACGCCCGAAGTGCAACTCCTCGGCCACAGCCACGAAGTACCTCAACTCGCGGGTTTCCAGGGGGGTTTCCGGGGAGTCCACGGCCGACAGCATACGCGGTGATACCCGCCGGGTATGACAGGGCACCGTACCGGTGTTGGCCGCACCACCCGCCCACCGGCCAGCATCATCTGCATGAGCGAAACGATGATCGCGCTGGTGACCGGCGCGAACAAGGGCATCGGGTACGAGATCGCGGCCGGACTGGGCCGCCTCGGCTACCGCGTCGGTGTGGGAGCCCGCGATGCGACCCGGCGTGAAACCGCCGTCGGCAAGCTGCGCGCCGCCGGCGTGGACGCCTTCGAGGTACCGCTGGACGTGACCGACGACCGGAGCGTCACCGATGCCGCAGAACTGGTCGAACGACTGGCCGGACGCCTGGACGCCCTGGTCAACAACGCCGGAATCCCCGGCGAGATGGGCCCGGGATGGCTACAGGAGCCGACCGCCCTCGACCTGGAGGTGCTCCGCACCGTCGTGGACACCAACGTCATGGGCGTCGTCCGGGTGACCAACGCGATGCTGCCGCTGCTGCGGCGCTCGGCCTCGCCGCGCATCGTCAACGTCTCCAGCAGCGTCGGCTCCCTGGCCCGCCAGGCGGACCCGGACATCGAGGTCGGCCCGATCATGGCGGCCTACGCGCCGTCGAAGTCCTTCCTCAACGCCCTCACCCTGCAGTACGCCCGGCAGTTCGCCGGTACCGACATCCTCATCAACGCCGCCTGCCCGGGCCTGGTCGCGACCGACTTCACCGGCTTCCACGGACCCCGCACCCCCGCACAGGGCGCAGCCACCCCGATCCGGCTCGCCACCCTCCCCGACGGAGGCCCGACCGGTTGCTTCTTCGAGGACGACGGCGTCGTCCCCTGGTGATCACCGGCCCACCGCGGACCGGTCGGGGTGGCGCCGCGCGAGGCGCCCGACCGGCCCGCGGCCGAGGTTGTTTCCGCCCCGGCGGGTAGAAGCACCCCAGCGCCCTGCGGCACGTCCGCACCGGCCGATGCGCCCGCCGGGTGTGGGAGGAGGGCCGCGGTCATGGGCGAGGAGACCGGTCACGTCACCGGGACCAAGGACAGGGACTACGACCTGCTCTGGTTCGCCGAGGCGTGCCTGAGCAACGCGCTGCGCCTGGAGACGTACGCGGCGGACGCTGAGAGCGCGGGGGACGGCGAGGTCGCCGAGTTGTTCCGCAAGGCGCAGGCCGACAGCCGCAAGGGCGCGGAGACGGCCAAACGGCTGCTCGCCGCCCGCCTCACCGGCGGTGCAGGCGGCGGAAGCGGGGACGAGCACGACGGGGACGAGCATGACGGGGACGGCGCGGCCGGCACCACGACCGAGGGGGCCGATGAGGGTACCGCCACCGTCCTGCGTGAAGACCCCGAGGTCGGCGACGGTGCCCCCGGGCCGGCCGGCGAGCCCGGTGCCCTGCCGCAGGATCCGACCAAGCCGTAGGCGGCCGGCCCCGGCCGCCGAGACCCGGAGGACGGCAGGGCGACCTCACGGACGCTCCTGAGCCGCGGATCGTCCGACCTGCGCCGGCTCGGGGCGAGAGCGCGTCCCGCCCTCGCCGCGAGCCGGGGCGATGTCCTTGACGTGCTCCCTCATTCCCCGTCGGTCGTTGCGCGCCCACCCCGTGCCTTCCGCATCAGCTTTCGACGGCGACCCGCACGGTCTTCAACCGGGGGGCGGCGGCGTCGGGGACGACCATCCCGGCATCGATCCCGGTGCGCAGGTAGGCGATGACGTCGTCGTTCAGTCGCTCGCCCGGCAGGGCGGCCGGGATGCCCGGCGGGTACGGGGTGAGCATCTCGGCGGCGATCCGCCCGTCGGCCTCCTCGACGGGCACGTCCTCCACCGGTCCGAAGAAGGCGTCGCGGGGGAGCACGACCTGTTCCAGGCGCAGCCGTGCGGGGCCGGGGACGTGGACCTTGCCGGCGGGCGGGAGGCCGGGTGCGACGGAGACGAGTTCGGTGAGGGCGGAGAGGAGGGCGTGCGCGGTGGTGGTGTCGTCGGCGTGCGTGAGCTGGGCGCTGATCCGGCGGTGGTCGCACACGTGCAGGTCGACCTGGTGGTGGGAGCGCAGCCAGTCGCCCGCGAGGTAGCCGGTGGTGTCGAGCGCGGAGATGTCGACGACGAGTTGCAGCGGGTCGAGGTCGGCGGCGCGGCCGGGCCGGCAGAAGTCCTCGCGGCCGTGGACGTGCAGGCCCTCCAGCGCGTCGATGCGCTCCCGCAGGCCGGTGGCGAGGTCGAGGGCGGCGTCGTACAGGCTGCGGCCGTGCTGGACCATCTGCCGGCGCCAGCCGTCGAGTGCTGCGTAGATCAGGACGGAGGGGCTGGTGGTGCCGAGCAGGTCGGCGCGCTCCTTCAGGGTGGCCGGGTCCACCAGATCGCCCTGCAGGTGGAAGACGGAGCTCTGCTCGAAGGCGGAGCCCATCTTGTGGACGGAGGTGACGCAGACGTCGGCGCCCGCGTCCATGGCCCAGGTCGGCAGCTCGGGGTGGAAGGGCAGGTGGGCGCCCCAGGCCTCGTCCACGATCAGCGGTCGGCCGTGGCGGTGGGCGGTGTCGGCGATCGCGGCCAGGTCGGCGCAGGTGCCGTACGGGGTGGGGGAGGTGACGAGGGCTCCGCGGGCGTCGGGGTGCCTGCGGAAGGCGGAGTCGAAGGCGTCCGCCGAGGGCGGGTGCGCCAGGTGCAGGTCGGGGTCCCACTGCGGGTCCACCCAGACCGGGCGGATGCCGGCGAGGATCAGGCCGGCGACGACGGACTTGTGGGCGTCCCGTCCGACGAGCAGCTCCTCGTGCGGGCCGGCGACGGAGAGCATGGCCGCCTTGACCGACAGCGAACTGCCGCAGGTGGAGAGGAAGGTGTGCTCCGCGCCCACCGCCTCGGCCATCAGTTCCTGTGCGTGTTCGAGGATGTGCCGGGAGGAGGTGCGGTCGTCCAGGCCGGACACCGCAAGCACGTCGGAGCGGAAGACGTCCGCGCCGAGGACCTCCAGGACACGCGGGTCGGCGCCGCGGCCCTGCTTGTGACCCGGCGGGGTGAACGCGGTCGGCGGGTTCGCGTGGTGGGCCGCGAGCGCTTCGAGGACGGGGGCCTGTGACTGGTCCATGCCGGGCGCCTGCCCCCGCGGCCGGGGCGAAAACTCGGGCGGCGGCGCCGGCGGGTACCGGAATCGGTGCCGTCGCCGGCGCCGCACAGGGACTACTGGGCGGGGGCGGGCCAGTCGCGGCCGGCGAGGGCGGTGGCGACGTGGTGCAGGTTGCGGGCCATGGTGCGGCCGGTGGAGTGGGCCCACTCGTGGCCCTTGTCCTCGTCGAGGTAGTCGGGGCCGGGGCCCGGGCCGAGGTGCCAGTACGTCCAGGCCTGCGCCGGAATCGTGTAGCCGATGTCGACGAGGCCGCCGCAGATCTCGCTGATGACGTGGTGGGCACCGTCCTCGTTGCCGGTGACGACCACCCCGGCGACCCTGCCGTACCCGGGCGGGCGGCCTTCGTCGTCGGTCTCGGAGATCATCGCGTCCATCCGCTCCAGCACCCGCTGGGCGATCGAGGAGGGACGGCCGACCCAGGTCGGCGAGGCGACGACCAGGATCTCGGCGGCCAGCAGCTTCTCGTGGACGGCCGGCCACTGGTCGCCCGCGCCCATGTCCGTCTTCACGCCGGGCCTGAGGTCCAGGTCGACGGCGCGAACGGTGTCCACCTCCACACCGAGGGAGGTGAGCTCGGCTCCGACGACGGCGGCCAGCGCCTCGGTGTTCGACGGCTCGGGGGACGGTTTGAGGGTGCAGTTGATGACGAGTGCGCGCATGGTCCGCGGGTACCCGCCCGGCCGCTCGGCATGTGGCGCGCTCACCGCAGGTCACCCGCACGGCGGGGCGCGCCCCGCCGTTCCGGCTGGAAGAGGACGTCGACGGCGCCGTCGCGCGTGGCCCGGTGCGGCGGACCCGGCTCACGCGCGTTGCGTTTGAGGGACCGGCCGCCGACGGGCGCGAGGTGCCGTACGTGGACGTGGCCCGCGGGCGCGGAAGCGACGCGCGGACGGAGCGGGCTCCCGCGCCGGCCGGTCCAGGGGCGGTGGAGACGGCTCAGGGGTCGGCTGCAACGGACGGGGGCGCGATCGCCTTCTTCCGGGGTGTGCGGACAAGGGGGTCGAACCGGCGTTCGTGCTGCTGGAGCGAACCCCGGACCGGTCCCTGGTCCGGGCCGGGCGGACGACAGCGCGCACCGCTCGTTCCACTCAGACACCTACGCACCCGGACCCGGACCGGGGCAGGAACATGCGGCGGAGGAGGACAGCCCGCCCCCCCGGCGACACCGTCACCAGCGAAGGTCGCCAGGCCGAGAAGACGGCCGGGGGCCCTTCGTTGCCGCTGTGGGCTGTGATCGCCCCGACCTGTGCCGCAGATCCGTTCCCGGACGTCCCGCGGTCGGGGGATGCTTCACAGGACCGGGACCGGGACCGGGACCGGGCTGGTGGCGCGGGCAGCGCCTCCCACCCAGCGGCGTCCCGGCGCCGTGCTGGTCGAGGACCTCGTCCGCCACGCCTCCGGCCGCCGGCTTCCGACGTGTGGGTGATCCCGAGCCGGGCAGACGCGGGGCCGGAGAACTCTGACCGACCGGGATCCACCATGTGCACTTCTCCCTCCTCCGCGTCCGAGGAGCGCCGCCGACTGGAATTCCCACTCCACTCGGGCGGCGCCTGCGTGGCCGACGGCATCGACTTCACCCGCCGGACCCTCGCCGACTGGCAGCTGATCGGCCACCCCACGGCCGAAGAGGCCGTCCTGGTGGCGGCCGAGCTCCTGGCGAACGCGGCCGAGCACGCCGACGGTCCGCTCGCCCTCGTCCTGCAGCGGCGGCCCGGCCGGCTGCGGATCGCCGTCACCGACCGGAGCCCGGAACCGCCCCGCATCGACGCGTTCCACCGACCCTCCGACGCCAAGGGGCGCGGTCTGGCGGTCGTGGAGCGTACTGCGGCCGTCTGGGGCTCCGCACCGGACGGCTGCGGAAAGAGGGTCTGGGCCGAGCTGATGCTGCCCGGCGAGCCCGGCGCGCCGGATCCCGGGGCTGCTGAAGAGGCCGCACACGCGGCCGCGGCCGCGGCCGCGGCCACGGCCGCGCCTCGTTGAGGCAGAAGCGGGCCGTGGGGCGATCCGTGCCGTGGACGGCTGCGCGGATCGGCACGGGTGCTACCGACCCGGCGGGTCGAGGTCGTCGTCCTCGTCGTGCCATGTCCGGGTGTCCCGGGGGGCGACGTACGGTTCCAGGGTCCGGGGCTGTCCGGTGCGGATGGCCTGTTCGCGGGCGAGTTCGGCGTCGAGTTCGAGGCCGAGGAGGACGGCGAGGTTGGTCAGCCACAGCCAGACGAGGAAGACGACGACACCGGCGAGGGTGCCGTAGGTCTTGTTGTAGGAGCCGAAGTTGGCGACGTAGGCGGCGAAGCCGGCGGAGAGCGCGAGCCAGAGCAACACGGCGAGCAGGCTGCCGGGGGAGGTCCAGCGCAGGCCGCGGCCGCGGACGTTCGGGGCCGCCCAGTACAGCAGGGCGATCATCAGAGCGACGAGTAGCACGAGGGCCGGCCACTTGGCGACGGCCCAGACGGTGAGCGCGGTGTCACCGAGGCCGAGCAGGTCACCGGCGCGTCGGGCGACCCGGCCGGTGAAGACGACGATCACCGCACAGAGCACGAGCAGGACCATCGTCAGCAGCGTCAGGCCGATCCGCAGCGGCGTGGTCTTCCACATCGGCCGGCCCTCGCGGATGTCGTAGACGGCGTTGGCGGCGCGGATGAACGCACCGATGTACCCGGACGCCGACCACAGAGCGCCGGCGAGGCCGATGACGGCGAGGAAGCCGCCTGCGGCGCGGCCGTTCTGCAGCTGGGTGATCGCGCTGTGCAGGATGTCGCGGGCGGGTCCGGGTGCGAGTGACCGCAGGTTGTCGAGGACGGTGTCCGTCGCCGAGGTCCCGGCGAGGGCCAGGACGGACACCAGCACCAAGAGTGCCGGGAAGATCGCCAGGATGCCGTAGTAGGTGAGGGCGGCCGCCCGGTCGGGGAGTTCGTCGGCCATGAACTCGCGAGCCGTGCGTTTCAGCACCTGCCACCAGCCCCGTGCCGGAACGTCCAGAGGGCTGCTGGGCCCTTCCAGGCCGCCACGGGCCGGTCCCTCGGCTCGCCGGTCATGTCTGCTGTGCTCGTCTGCCATGAGCCCGCGTGTTCCCACCGGGCACGTGCTGAACCGGCGGCCGTCCGCAACGGGTCCGGCGGTGTCCTGGCCCGGCCCCTCGCCGGGCACGTCGTGCGTCGGCAGCGTGCTCGGCCGGAGGAAGCAGCCCCCGGACCACAGGGTGGGGTGGCACCGACCGCGTCACCAGGCGTCAGCGCTACGCCTGGTACGGCGCGCCCCGTTCCACCTGCCCGCCGAGGCGCACTGCCCGGCCCGCTCGGGTTGGCCGTCGCTCTGGGAGACGGCTGGGGCGCTGCGTCCCACTGCTGTCCCAGCTTGTCTGGGACATACGTTCGCTAGCATCCGCCCATGACCAGCGAGAACGCCTCCCCGATCATTACCCTTGTCCCGCTTGACGTGGACGACGCCGAGCTGCTGCACGCGTGGCGGTCCGAGCCGGTGGCCGCGCACGAGCTGGGCCACTGACCGCGCCCGCTCTCGGCGATACGCGAACAGATCGAGCGCGACATCGACGACGCCGACCACGACGGCTTCCTCGTTCTGCTCCCGGACGGCACGCCGGTCGGCGCGGCAGCCCTGGCCGAGCAGAACATGTCCGATGGCACCGCCACCGTCCGTCTCATCGTCGATTCGGACCACCGCGGCCGCGGCTATGGGCGCGCTGCCCTGGATGCCCTGGCCGACCTCGCATTCGGCGAACTCCCGCTGCACCGCCTCGAAGCGCTCCCTCACACGGGCAATGCCCCGGCGCTCACAGTCCTTGCCCGTGCCGGCTTTACCCACGAGGGAGTCCGGCGGTCCGCCTGCCTCCACCGGGGACGGCGGTACGACATCGCGATGCTCTCCCTGCTCCGTCCGGAGTGGGCGGCGCTGGAGCGGCCGCGCTCCTGGGATCTGTGACTGGACGTTTTGTCGACGGCGAAGTGAGGGAGCTTTGGCTGTGCGCGTTGTCCTCCACCGACCCCGGTGGCCGAGCGGGAAGATGTGGCTGGTTCGCTTGCCCGGGCCTTGGCCGTGCCGCGTGTCAATGTCGGCGACTGAGCTTTGCCCCGCGACGTGGACACCCTGACACTTGGATCTTGTTGATCCAAGAGTCGAAGGCGTGATCTTTCACTCGGGCAGGGGCTCGCAAGACGGCTCGGCCGAGTTCGCGAGACTCTGCCGGCGTTACGGTGTCCGGCGGAGCATGGGGAAGGTCGGCTCCAGCTACGACAACGCCGCCGCGGAGAGCTTCTTCGCCTCGCTGAAACGCGAGTTGATGCACGGCGCGCGCTGGGCCAGCCGGCATCAGGCGCGGCTGGACGTGTTCCGCTGGATCTCCTTCTACAACCTCCGCCGCCGCCACTCCACCCTCGGCTACCTCAGCCCGATCCAGTTCGAACATCAGACAGCGGCGTCCCATAGGATCACCCTCGCCGCATGAAACTCCGGTGTCCACGTCCCGGGGAAGGCTCAGGGGAGACAGTGGAGCGGATCACCGAGGACCAGATCGCACAGCTGAGCGGTTTCGTGTTTGCGCGAATCCCCGACGCGGCCCTACTCCAAGGCGAAGCCCGTCGCGCTGCCACAGCCCTGCGACTGGCCGCAACCAAACAGGTTGCGGCGGTGCGCTTCCACCGAGCCTCATCGCCCGAGCGCGCGGCGGAGACCGAGCTGCACGCAACCGCCTCGTGGAACCTGCTGGTCGCCCTCGCCCAAATCTGGCACGACCACCCAGAGTTCCCCGCCGACGCCGCCATAGAGACCTTCGAGTACGACTCCGAGTCTCCCCTCTCTACGACTGAGCCCCGCGAGCAATAAGCCCTACCGGACTTGGTGCAGAGAAGGTTGATGCGCCAGGTTCCGGCCAGGGACTTGACCCGCTGGGACTTGGGCACCGCGACCACGTAGCCGAGGCCGAGCTCCTCGAGTGCCCGGCGGAAGGCCCAGCCCTGCCCGTAGGCCTCGTCCGCAGTCACCAGGCGGCGGGCAGGCCGGCGGCGATGCAGCGAGCAATGCTCAAGACCTGTGGATCGGTTCCGGGAGGAATGCGGAGGACGTACCTTCCCGATTGATCCCGTGATGGTCATCGAGTAGGCCCGCGTTGCAGCGCGGGTCGGGAAGGCACGCCCATGCTCACCGTAGTCACCGACGACGGCTCGACCCAGTCCGGCTCCCTGATCGACGAGATCGCCCGTGAGGGCGCCCGTCGCATGCTGGCCGCCGCGCTGGAGGCGGAAGTCAACCAGTACATAGCCGAGTTGACTGCCGAGACCGACGAGCGAGGGCACCGCCTGGTGGTCCGCAACGGCCACCACCGGCCCCGCACCGTGGTCACCGCGGCCGGCCCGGTCGAGGTCACTGCGCCCCGGGTGAACGACCGCCGCATCGACGAGGCCACCGGCGAGCGCAAGCGGTTCTCGTCGAGGATCCTGGCCCCGTGGTGTCGCAAATCCCCGAAGGTCTCCGAGGTGCTGCCGCTGCTCTACCTGCACGGGCTGTCCTCGGGGGACTTCGTGCCGGCGCTGGAGCAGTTCCTCGGCGGCGCGGCCGGCCTGTCACCCGCGACCGTGACCCGGCTGACGAAGCAGTGGCAGGACGACCACGCCGCTTTCCAGCGGCGCGACCTGTCGCAGACCGACTACGTCTACGTGTGGGCCGATGGTGTGCACCCCAAGGTCCGCCTCGGCCAGGCACACTCGTGCCTGCTGGTCCTGCTCGGCGTCCGGCTGGACGGCACCAAGGAGCTGATCGCGCTGGCCGAGGGGCTTCGGGAGTCGACCGAGTCGTGGGCTGACCTGCTGCGCGACTGCCGCTGACGCGGCATGCGCGACCCCGAGCTGGTCGTCGGCGACGGCGCCATGGGACTTTGGCGGGCGCTCGCCGAGGTGTTCCCCGCCGCCCGCCACCAGCGGTGCTGGGTCCACAAGGCCCGAAATGTCACCAACGCCCTGCCGAAGTCCGCACAGCCGGGCGCGACGAGGGCGATGCAGGAGATCTACAACGCCGAGGACCGAAAGCACGCGGAGAAGGCGATCGAGGCGTTCGTGAAGACTTACGGCACGAAGTGGCCCAAGGCCGTCGCGAAGATCACCGACGACCGGGAGGAACTGCTGGCCTTCTACAACTTCCCGGCCGAGCACTGGATCCACCTGCGGACCACGAACCCCATCGAGTCCACGTCCTCCACCGTCAAGCTCCGCACCAAGGTCACCCGCGGCGCCGGCAGCCCGGCCGCCGCCCTGGCGATGGTGTTCAAGCTCGTCGAGTCCGCCCAGGCTCGCTGGCGCGCGATCACCGGCGCCCACCTCGTCGTGCTGGTCCGCTCCGGCGCCCGCTTCGAGAACGGCATCCTGGTCGAGCGCCAGGAGCAGGTCGCGTGACCACACGAAAACAGGTGCACAGATCCGGCTCAGCGGTGCGACACTGCCCCCATGACCAGGCCAGAGCTCTCCGAACTCGACTATTTGCGGGAGATCGAACGGCTCGCCAAGGCAGTCGCCTCCGCGGCTGCCGGCGAGCAGTGGTACGCCGGCGACACCGAAGGTGAGGGGCCGCTCCAACGTAGTGTCAACGCCCTGGGACGGGCACTGCTGCACTACCACTTTCCCCTGGACGGATGCCTGGAGGAGGAGGCAGAGCGTCCACATGTTCCTCTCGCCGCCGTGGCCGTCATCCGCCCCGAGGCCATGCCCGTCGGCACCGACGAGACCTACTCGCATGCCTGTGCCCGGCTGGGCGTGGAGGCACGCCCCGAAGGGTGGGCGTTGTGGGAGACCTGGGTCGACGGCAACGCGAAGGTCACCATGGTCGTCTCTGCCGTGGACACCACCGAGGGCTTGCTCACCAACTGGGCCAAGGGCAGAGACCTGCTCCCGGTCATGCCGCTGCCCTCCCAGATCGCCCAGGTTCACGCCGGCTGGACCGGCTGGGGATCGATCTTCTCCCCCTACGGCAAGAGGAAGCTCGGTCTCAACGGACAGTCGTGATCCACAGGTATTGACTATTGCTCGATGCAGCGGCGCACGATCGCCAGCGCCAGTGCGCCTTTGGTCGCGAACCCGCAGTCGTCGGGGATCTTCGCGGCCCGGCAGCGGTCCGGATCGCCCGTCCAGGACTTGGGCAGGTAGAGCTCGCGGTCGACCAGGGCCCGACCACGATCGGTGGCGTAGGCAGCGAACACGCCGATCTGGCTGGGGGTACCCCCTCTGGGGGATTGTCGATCTTTCCGGAGGTACCGGTGTACTGCCGCGACACCCCGGCCGAGGTCGTGCCCTTCTTGATGAAGCCGGTGTCGTCCAGGACCAACACCCCGCCGGATCCAAGCCGTTCACCGACGGACCGGACTTGCGGGGTGAGTCTGGTCAGCCCAGGCGGGGCGGTGTCCAGGCGTGGTGGCGCAGGATCATGTGCACGGCGGTGCGGGAGGGGGTCAGTCGCATCGCGGTGTTGCGCAGGGCGACGGCTAGGGGGTTGGAGAGCTGGTGGCCCATCCGCCCGGCCTGCCGGGCGGCCCGGGCGACCGATTGGCTGCGGGGACGGCGGTCGGTGTCGTAGCGGGTGAGGGCGGCTTCGACGGTGGGCTCGGTAGCGAGGGCTGCGGCCAGAGTGACCGCGTCCTCCAGAGCCTGGCAAGCGCCCTGGCCGAGGTTCGGGGTCATCGCGTGTGCTGCGTCGCCGAGCAGGGCGATGCGGCCGGCCACGAATGCGGGCAGCGGCGTGCGGAGTTCGTTGACGTCGTGGTGGAGCACGGCGTCGGGACGGGTCGCGTCGAGCAGGGCGGGGATCGGGTCGTGCCAGGTGTGGAATCGGCGGCGCAGTTCGGCGAGCGGGTCGGCGAAGCGCGTCCCGGCGGGCAGGGTGAGGACGGCGTGCCACTCGGCCCGCCCGTCGTTGAAGGCGATGTGCCCGAACTCGGCACCGCGCCCCCAGGTCAGCTCGAAGTCGGTATGGAGGTCGACTGCCTGCTCGGTAATGGCGCGCAGCACGGTTGACCCGCTGTAGACGGGGCCGGGGTGGGTCGGGAAGAGGCTGCTGCGCACTCGGCTGCCGGTGCCGTCGGCCGCGACCACGAGGTCGGCGTCCAGGGCAGTGCCGCCGCAGGTCACTCGGACCGGTGCGGGGCCGTCCGGTCGGATCTCGTGGGCCTCCGAGCCGATCAGTAGGCATTCGGCGGGCAGAGCCTCACGCAGCAACCGGTGCAGGGTGGAGCGGGGGATGCCCGTGATCGGGGTTCCCACCGCTTCCTCCAGGGCCGCGCCGTCCATCCGGGTGAGCCAGCCGCCGTCCGGGATGCGGGTGCCGCCGTTGTACTGGCCCCGTGAGGCCGTCCGGACTGCTGTGCCGACGCCGAGCTCGTCCAGTGCCCGAAGGCCGTTGGCGGCCAGTGAGATGCCTGCTCCCGCGTCGTTGAGAACCGGCGCGCGCTCGACGACCGTCACCTCCCAGCCGATCCGGTGAAGGCCGATCGCTGCGGCCAATCCGCCGATGCCGCCGCCGACGACCACTGCGGTGCTGCCCATGTCGAACCTCCAAGGCTTCTACATCTGTAGATGAACCTTAGTGGACCCGCTACAGGTGTAGAAAGGAGCTATGGCTTCCAACCGGCGCACACTCCTCGCGGACGCGGCCCTCGACGTGCTCGCCAACGAGGGGATCCGCGGCCTGACCCACCGTGCGGTCGACCGTGCGGCGGGCATGCCGACCGGTACCACCTCGGCGTACTTCCGCACCCGGTCCGCGCTGCTCACTGGGCTCGTCACGCGCCTGGTCCAACTCGACCAGGCGGAGCTGCAAGCGCTGGCCGAGCAGCTGCCCGTACCTCGCACCGCCGAGGAAATGGTGGACGGCGTCGCCCTGCTCGCCCGGCATCGGCTCACCGGCGAGGGCCGCCGCCGCTCGCTCGCCCGCTATGCCTGCACCGTCGAGAGCGTGCGTGACCCGGAGCTGCGCGAGATCCTCATCCCCCGCGAGAACGCCGGCCGAGAGTCCGTCCGGCTGTTCCTCGCCGCACACGGCGTGGCGGATGTCGAGGCCCGCAGCCAGATTCTGCTCTCCTGCATCGACGGATTGGTCTTCGACGGGCTGGTGAGCGGCGGCGACGTGTCGCGCGAGGCTATCGAAGGCCTGGTCGTCGCCGCCTTGCGGTAACGCGGGGCAACATGAGCGGACGCGCGAGCTGATCGAACCGACGGTCAGGCTGCGGATCGACTGCGCGCGCCCGAGCGGCGTCCGGCGAGGATCGCCCGCAGCACCGCCGAGGCGGTTCCCGGCATCCCGCTGCCCGGCCGCCAACGGCCGCGGGCCATGGGCACCCACCCCCGCCCAGGAGACTCAAAGAGCGGCTCCATCGACGGTCGGCCGCGCCAGCGGCGCCCCACGCCTGTCGCTGCGTCGAACCGTGAGAGGGTCGGATCCGGGCGGGGCGGCCCTCATGCCGTCCCGGCCCGGGCGGCCTCAATCGCTGCAATCAGCGGCGTGATGTCCCGCTCGAAGCTCAGCTCGTGCAGCAGCGTGGTCCACCGCCCGCCCGCGCGCTGCCAGACGAAGCAGTAACGCACCGGGACGCCCTGCTGCTCGCGGTGCATGATCACGGTGCCCTGGTCACCGCGCACGACGGTGGCGAGGAAGCGCACGTCGTCCACCGGGTCGCCGACCTGCTTCCCCTGGTCGCGCATGGCCCGGAAGTGCAGCATGAACTGCTCCTTGGTGATCGTCACCACCTGCCCGGCCTCGTCGGTGCGGATGTTCTCGAACGACGGGTCGTAGAGCTCGTCCAGCGTCTCCACGTCCATCGCCAGGCCGGCGTCGAGGTACTCGCGCATGCGGGTGATCAGTGACTGGTCCATCGTGGCTCCTGTGCTTGTGGTTCTGTCGGACGGGGTGTGTTCCCCGCCCCTGCTGCACCAAAGTCGCAGGGGCCGGCGGCAGATCACCGGCATGCCGCTGTCGGTCGGTTGCACCGCGTTGTCAGCGGACTGACGGGGAGGCCGACGCCTCGGTCACCACGGGGGGCGAACCAGCAGTCCGGGTGTTCGAGTGATTCCGGCCGGCCCTGGGTGTTCCATGACATCGGATCCCGAGGATCCGGCGCTGCGGGAGGCCCTTCCCGTTCCCACGTCACGGGCCGCAATCTGCTCGTCGTCCTGGACAACGTCCTGGACGACGAGCAGGGCCGGCCGCTGCTGCCGGGTTCGTCGCAGGGCTTCACCATGGTCACCGGCCGGGGCTGGCTCGCGGCCTCGTGCAGGGGAAGCTCATCGCCGGTCGGGGGTGGGATCAGCCGGACGGCGACTTGCGCGTCTCGCTCGTCCCGACGGCCCGGTCCGCATCACGGGGTTGGTGCTTGCAGCAGTGCCAGGCGTTCGGCGGACGGGCTGCCGGGCGCGGCCTGGTACACCACCAGCTGCTGGTCGGGAGCGCTGTTGAGGGTGAGCGTCCCCGAAACAGCCCCGGTGCCGATCCTGGCCATGGAGTCGCCTGCACCTTCCGGCTGCCGTCCCCTGTGACCACCGGGCGTGCCCCGCCGCATGCCTGCTACGAGGGCGGCGGTGGTTCCGAACGGCGATCGGCGGCTGGTCTATCGGCCGCGGCGGGTGACGGGGCCGAGGAGGGCGAGGCGCTCGTCCACGCCCCGGCACGCCGCCCGCAACTGCCAGTCCCACTCCTGGTGGACCGGCTCCGGCAGACGCGATATCACCGTCACGAACAACCCCTTTCGACAACCACCGGCCGCGCCGGACCGGGTGCGGCCGGCGCGCACGGCACTGCGCCTTGCCACCGGGCTCGGTTCCACACCTGCCACATGCCGATCCGGCCACGACGTCGAGGTGGCCCCTCGACCGTGACAGCTCCTCGACCGTGGCCGGCGGAGGCGGTGCCGCGGGCGACGAACCCGATGAGCCGGACGGGCAGGACCAGGACGGCGATCCACCACAGGGCCTTGACGGCGAAGCTGGCGCCGAACAGAAGCAGGGGGAGCAGAGCCACCACCAGGGGAAGCACGAGGGTCTCCTTCACAGTTGACGAACTGACCGCGGGCACCGGCTGCTCCACGCGGCGCAATGCGTGCAGGCATGTCCCGTCGCCGTCGCCGTCGCCGTCGCCGTCGCCGTCGGCGGGCCGCGGCCGTGGGAGCACTCGTTGCCATGACTCTCGACTGTTTCGCGTGGACGGGTGGTTTGGCCTCGCGGATCGGGGTGAGACGACATGCCGGGCAGTGTGGGAGAGCGGCCCGTGGCGGCGTATCCCCCCTCGCCGCCACGGGCCGTACCTCGTCGTCCCTTCTTCCGCCGCCACCACGGGACGGGATCTTGGCCGCGCCGCGTTGAGCCGACGTCCTCGTCGTGTGGCCCTGTTCGGTAAGCCCGGCGCCGTCCGGGAACTGACGTGAAAGCGGCATCCCGTTCCCGCTGGCCCCGCTGCCGCTTGCGCCCGCGCAGGCCAGCCGGCAGAAGCTCGCAGCTGTGCTTCTGCGCGGCGGGTCCGATAACGGAACCCGGACCCGCCGTTCTCGCCGGGACGTGCCCAAGGCGCATTCCGCTCCGGCAGCACGCGGGATCGGGGTCTGCCGGACTGCGTTCCTCGTCCGGCTTGTCGGCGATGTGGCCGACTGGTGGTCTCGCTGAAGCCCCGCTCGTCGGAATCGGGGGCCGCAGTCGTGCTGCCGTCGTTGTGTGTCTGCCGGAGTGGGGGTGCGCTGTGGTGGGCAGCGGTGTCGTCGAGGGCGGCGACGAGTTCGGTGTCGTCGGTCTTACGCCAGCCGAAGGACGAGGCGGCGGCCTCCTGTTCCCGTTGGATGCCGCCGCTGTGCCGGCCCGGCAGCTGAGACTCGCGGGATACGCACAGTCCCCCTCAGTGGCCGGGTTGCCGGAGACGGGTGCAGTCCCGTGGCTGGCGGGGACAGGAGGTAGCACCGACCGGCCGGCAGGGCACGGCATCCTGGCCCCAGACAGACTCCGAGAGGTTCGGGCGAGAACACCCCGCCAAGCACCCTGGATCTCCCTGAACGACGCACACAGCAAATCGAGGATGCGTTGGGAGCCCTGCCCGCCGCAGGCTTCCGGCTGCGTACCCGGGGCCCTGGCTCCTGACCGCGGTCCGGCGGCTCCCTGCCTGACCGCGGTCCGGCGGCTCCCTGCCTGGCCCGGACCGCTCGGAGGCCGCCCTGCCTACGGCCGGTGCTGGCTGGGCCTCCCGGCCGCTGGCCCCCAACCCACGGCCCGGCCGCAGCCCGGCGACGGTCCGTCCACGATCTGGTCCGGAGCGCGCCCACCAGCCCCGCCCGGAAACGCTTCCGGCTGCACAGGCCGGAGGCACTCGTCATTCATGCCAGACGGCTCTTGGACCAGAAGCTGGGGGCGCCGGGTGGTGCGGTGTGCTACTTCGGCTTCTTCCCGTGCCGGCCGTCCTTCCGGCCCTTCGGCTCTTGCCGGCCGTTGTCGCCCGGGTGATTCGTGGCGGAGGGTGTGGATGTTGCGGCAGCAGAGAGGGTTACGGCCCGCGTCCCGCCGGCAGGCGGGCGGGTGGGGGTGGTGGACGCCACCGGGGCCGGCCGTTGGTGGCTCGGGGGCGCAGGGGTGTCCGACGGTGGCGCCGCCACCGTCGGTGTCCCGGTACCCGGTCGGTGAGTTGTGGTGGGGCCGCCGCTGAGGGCGGCGCTGCCGCCCAGGCCGGTGAGGGCGAGAAGCGAGGCTGCGGCCAGAAGCGGCTTCATGTGCGTCGGCCGGCGGGCGCCGGCTCGCGCCTTGTGCGCAGGCCGGCCGGCGGCGGCCGCCCCCGCGGCCCCCGCCGCGGCCGCAATGGTGAGGAGCCGAGTGCAGGTGTCCGCGGACGGGCGGCGTTCCGGGTCCATGTCGGTCATCCGGCGCAGGGTTTTTGCGAGGTCGCGGGGCAGGGAGCGAGGGATGGAAGGCGGGCGGTGCAGGCGTGCCGCAGCTGCCTCTATAGGGGCCCCGGTGTACTCGCGGTTGCCGGTCAGACACTCGATCAGCAGGAGGCCCAGGGCGTACACGTCGGTGGCGGCCAGGGCGCCCTGGCCGCGGATCTGTTCCGGAGCGAGGTAGGCCGGGGTGCCGATGACCAGGCCGGTGCCGGTGAGTGCTTCGTCACCGGGAGCGGCGACTTCGTCGAGGAGGCGGGCGGCGCCGAAGTCGGCCAGCCTGGCGCGGCCGTCGGTGCCGATCAGGACATTGGACGGTTTGACGTCCCGGTGGACGACCCCGTGCGAGTGCACGTACGCCAGGGCCGTGGCCAGTTCGCGTCCGAGCCTGCGGACTCGGTCGGCGTGCATCGGCTCGGCCCGCAGCAGTGCGGCCAGTGTGGGGCCCCGCACCAGTTCCAGGGCGAGGTAGGGCCGGTCCGCGACGACGCCGTAGTCGTAGACCTCGATCAGGCCCGGGTGGCGGAGCCGGGCCAGCAGTCGTGCCTCCGCGCCGAAGCGCCGGGCGGTGTCCGCGCTCGCGCCGGGCCGGAAGACCTTGAGGGCCACCTCGCGGTTCAACCGCTCGTCCACGGCGCGCAGGACGTCGGCCCCGCCACCTCGGCCCAACACCGAACACACTCGGTATCGCTGCGCGAACAGTGTCGTCGCCGTGGTGCTTTCGGCGGTCACGGTCATGCCGGTCTCCCGATGCCGGAGGTCACTGGCTGTCTGCGCGCCGGTGGGACGCGTGCGCACCGCCGCCTACCCGCGATCCCCGGGGACACGCTCCTCACCATGCCGACAAAACCCTTCGGCCCGGAGGGGCCTGCCGGGCCGGCGCTCCGGCGGGCCGTACGGTCGTGGTGCGGGCAGTGCTGTCGCCTGCGTCGTCGGCCCGGTCGCTCCCTCCTCTTGGCAGCCGGGCCGTCCCGCTTGCGCACACTCCCGCCGGTCGGCCGGGGCGGTGTCGCGGGCACCGGCTACGCTCCCCGGTCATGGACGGTGCTTTTGACGCGCGGGGAATCAGGGGGTCAGGCACCAGTGGTGCGCATGCAGGTGAGGGGCCCGTCCGAGGGGCCGGCCTGCCGGGAGCGCAGGACCGCACTGCGCACCTTCGGCCCCGACGTCCGGGGCAGCCGGTCGGGTCGGCAGCGGCTCAGGCGTGATTCGGCCAACCACACGGTTCCGCCGGATGATCCACCCAGTGCGCGACCAGTCGGACACGTCGTGATCGAACCGCAACGGGCGGCCCGCATGGCGGACCGCCCGTTGCCGTTGCTGCGGATGGTTACCCGTCAGCCGATGGCGGCGAGAACCTCGTTCGCCGCCCGGGCGCCCTCGACGGCGCCGCCGTTCATGTAGCCCTGGAAGTCGTACGAGGTGTGCTCGCCGGCGAAGTGCAGGTTGCCCTGTGCGGTGCCCTCGTAGCCCGCGTAGGTGGTCAGGTAGCCCACCGGCCAGTACGAGTAGGCGCCGTACGAGTACGGGTTGAGGTGCCAGGCGGACAGCGTGGCCTTGCCGTTCCAGGCGGCCTTGGTGCCCGGCCAGATCGAGTCGATCTGGCTGAGGTAGTTGTCCACCAGGTTGCGGGTGTACGCGGTGGACGCGGTGGTGAACGCCGACGGCGGGGTGAGGCCGCGGGCGAGGCTGCCGCCGCCGTACTGGACCAGGATGCCGTTGCTGCCGGCCTGGCCGCGGGTGACGTCCCAGGCCTGCTGGTACGGCAGGTCGGCGAAGCACTCGCCGTTGGAGACGCCCGGCCAGACGCCGGTGCCGGACCAGGGGTTCCGGTTGGTGAACTGCATGTTGAGCTTGGTGCAGGCACCCATCCTCATGTTGGCGAGGACGCCCTTCATCATCTGGTCGAGCCCGGCCTTCGACAGGTCGACGTGGCTCTGCAGGATCGGCAGCGGGACGGCCAGGATGGTGTGGTCGGCGACCACCGTCTTGGTGCCGCCGCCGTCCAGGGCGAAGGTGAGGGCCTGGCTGCCGTCGGCGTTCTTCACCACGGCCTGCAGGGTGTGTCCCATCTGCACCGTGCCGGTCGGCAGAGCCGCGGCGATGGCGCGCGGGACCTGGTCGTTGCCGCCGGTGATGTGCCATCGCTCGTCGGAGCCGCCCCAGATGGAGAGGTTGCCCGGGCTGGACTGCCAGGAGAGCATCACCAGCATCGCGTACGAGGACTGCGTGGTGGTGTCCGCGCCGTACTCGACCGCGTAGGCGCAGTCCAACAGGGCGCCGAGGTCACTGCCGAAGCCGCCCGGCACCCGGGAGTCGATCCAGTCGCGGATCGACAGGTTGTCGAGGGCGACCGAGGCGGCGTTGTGGCTGTTCCAGGTGGGCGCCGAGCCGCCGGCCTGGATGTCGGTCTTGATCGACTGCCAGATCTGCTTGAAGTCGTTGTCGACCTGGTCCTTCGGGTAGTAGTGCCCGTTGAAGTGGAAGATGCCCTCGGCGCCGGGCGGCAGGTCGGCGGCGACGTCGGTCAGGCCGAGGCCGAAGCGCCGGCAGAGGTCCTTGATGGCGTGGTGGCCGGTGTCGACCAGTTCGCCGCCCCATTCGGAGACCTGGCCCTGGTTCCACGGGCCCGGGCTGGAGGGGCTTCCGCCGGAGTACATCCGGCCGCCGGTCCGGGTCGGGTTGGCCTCGTAGACGGTGGCGGCGACGCCCTTGTCGGCGAGGGTGAGGGCGGCGTTCAGGCCGGAGATGCCGGCGCCGATGATGGCGATCCGCGGCGAGCCGACGACCTTCGGGGTGGTGACGGGTGCCGCGTGCGCCTTGGCGCCGCCGGACAGCGCCGCGGCGCCGGTCAGGCCGATGCCGAGGGCGGCGGCCCGGCCGAGCAGCGCGCGGCGGGAGACGCCGTCCGGCTCGGCGCGGGCCTCGTCACGGAGGCCGCGGTACTCGTCGGCCGGCAGTTGCAGCCGGTCGGCGACCGCCTGGTCGGCCAGTAGGTTGCGGATCAGCCGGGCTTGGTGGGTGCGTGCCATGTGGGGGACAGCCTTTCCGTTCTCTGTGGGGGTCAGACTGCGAAACGGGGGGTCGGACTGCGGGGAGGGGGCCTTGGGGGCGGGGGTCGGACCGCGGTGAGTCAGACTGCGGCCGGCGCGGGCTCCTCGTCCTCGCGCTCCTGGGCGTTCTCGACGACGAGACGGCCCATCACCTCGTACCTCTCGGGGTTCCTGGCCTTCATCCAGAGCCCGAGGGCGATGCCGCCGAGGAACACCGCGGCGACGATCCACGGGATGAACCTGAAAAAGAGGATCTTGGAGGCGGCGCCGGCGGCGGTGTCCAGGTTCATCACCAGCAGCACGATCGCGGCGATCATGCCGAGGCCGCCGAGCAGCGGCGCGGTGAAGGTGCGGAACCAGTGCCGCGACTCGGGGTGGTTGCGCCGGAAGTACGCGATCACCGCGAAGGAGCAGAGGGTCTGCACCACCAGCAGGGCGAGCGTGCCGAGGATCGCGGTGAGGGTGTAGAGGCTGACGTACGGGTCCTGGCCGGTCACCCAGAAGGCCACGATGATCGCCAGCGCGATGCCGGTCTGGGTGAAGGAGGCGATGTACGGAGAGCCGTGCTTGGCGTGCGTGCGCCCGAGGACCGGGTGCAGGAAGCCCTCGCGGCCGATCGCGTACAGGTAGCGGGAGGCGCACTGGTGGAAGGCCATGCCGCAGGCGAAGGCGCTGGTCACCATCAGCCACTGGAAGGCGGTGACCGCCCAGTGGCCCAGGTACTGCCGGGCGGGGGCGAGGAACAGGTCGAGCGGGCTCGAACCAGTGGCGATGTCGAGGGACTTGGCCGGGCCGTTGCCGCTCAGCACCATCCAGGAGACGAAGGTGTAGAGCACGCCGAGCAGGACCACCGCGAGCAGGGTGGCGCGCGGGATGATCCGCTTCGGGTTGCGGGACTCCTCGCCGTACATCGCGGTCGACTCGAAGCCGATCCACGACCAGAAGCAGAAGAACAGGCCGACACCGGCGTTGATCCCGGCGAAGGCGCCGGTGGGGTTGAGCGAGGACAGGTGCAGACCGTCCGGGCCGCCGCCGTGCGCCAGCACCGAGCCGGCCAGCAGGATCAGCATCAGCACCTCTCCGACCAGGAAGACGCCGAGGATCTTCGACGCCACCTCCAGGTCGAAGTACGACAGGATCGCGGTGATCGCCAGCATGGCCAGCGCGAACACCTGCCAGGGCAGGTCCACGCCGAACTGCGACTCCACGGCCTGCTGGCCGAAGTACGCGAAGATGCCGACGATCGAGGCCTCGAACACCACGTAGGCGAGGATCGCGAGCAGGCCGGACGCCATGCCGACCACCCGGCCCAGGCCGTGCGAGACGTAGCCGTAGAAGGCGCCGGCGGTGGTGATGTGCCGGGCCATCGCCACGTAGCCGATGGTGAAGACGGTCAGCACCAGGGTGACGAAGAGGAAGCCGGCCGGCGCGTGGACGCCGTTGCCGCCGCCGACGATGACCGGCAGGTTGCCGGTCATCGCGGTGATCGGTGCGGCTGTCGCCAGCGCCATGAAGATCACGCCGGTCAGTCCGACGGAGTTCGCCTTGAGGCGTTGGACGGTCGGTTGGTCCTGGACGGCGGTGGACTGCTCGACGGCGGACACGGGCAACTCCCTCGGGACGGAACGTGCGGGGGCGGCGCGAGAAGGCTCCGCAGCGCGCGGAGTCGGCCCAGTGTGCGGCGCGTCACGCCATGGGCGGGATGTGCATCGTGTAGCGGGGACTATTAAAGGATTGACGACATGTCACACCCCGGCCCACCGGCGTCGTCCACCCCGTTGACCGCACGTGGTCCAGACCTCATGCTGTGATCTGCCCGGGGGCCGTCCCGTCCGTCTGGAGGCGTTGCATGCGCGTTCCGTCCAACAGGCTCCGCACGATCGTCGGCACCACCGCGCTGCTGGGCGCGGCACTCGTACCCGTCGGACCGCCGGCCGCGGCCGCCGCGGGCACCCCGCTCCAGGTGTACGGCGCCTGGCACTGCAGCGACGACGCCTGCATCTGGGGCACCGTCCGCGACATGGCCGAATTCGACGCGAAGAACCACTGGCTGATCGACCGCGGCGACGGCCGCCCCTCGGTCAACCTGGCCGTGCTCAGCTTCGTCCACCCGCTCAAGCTGCTGAACGGCACCACCGACGCCACCACCCTGGACGGTGTCCCGCGCGGCATGGACCAGGCCGTGATCGGCTGGTTCAAGAGCCACGGCGTGCGGGTGATGCTCTCCGTCGGCGGCATCACCTACACCGACGCCTGGGACCAGGCCCTCGCCCAGAACGCCACCCTGCTCGGTCAACGCGCCGCCGCCCTGGCCGGCCGGCTCGGTGTCGGCATCGAGATCGACTACGAGCAGAACACCGGCCCGGACCTCACCGGTCTGCAGGCCTTCGTCGACGCCTACCGGGCCGCCCACCCGTACGACCCCACCGGCGCGGACCCCGCCGCCAGGCTCACCATCGACACCGCCGCCGGCGACCGCTGGCTGATCGGCATCAACCAGTACGCCACCGCCAACTGGCTGCGGACCGACAAGCCGGTGCTCGACTACGCCAACGCGATGGTGCCCGCACGGCAGCCGTCCGCCTCCGGTGCGATCGCCGACTGGCAGGAGCACTTGGACGGCAAGCCCACCTACAACCCGCCCGTACCGCCGCTCGCCCCCGCCAAGTTCACCGGCAGCCTGTACATCGCCGAGGGGTCGAAGGTCCGGCCGGAGTGCAACGACTTCTCGGCCTCGCTGCAGAGTTCCACCGGCAGCTGGCTGCAGAGCGCGGCTCCCAACGGCGCCGGCAGCAGCAGCGGACTGCTCGGCTACATGTTCTGGGCGGCCGAGGCGCCTTCCGCCCGCGGGGTCACCACCCAGCCGCCGAACAGCTGCGAACGCGGCGTCGGGGCGGGCGCCACCGCGTACTCGGTCCCGATCCCGATGCCGGCCCTGCGGCAGAACTGACCCCGGGAGGGGCAGGCGGCCCCGCCCGACCCGGGGTGCGCCTCAGCCCTTCGGGGCGGTCCCTTCGTCCGGGCCGCCGTCCGCCTCGCCCGAGGCGGACGCCGCCGGGGGACTCTGCTCCAGGCTCCGCCGGGCCGGCGGGCTGCGCGTCGACCGGCTGCTCGGAGGTGCAGCCTCTTCTGGCCGGGCACGCCACCGATCCCACCATCCACCGCACGGTTTTGCACCCCAGCGGACGTGGCAGCCTTCCTCGCGCGGAAGCCAAGACCGAGATCAAATCAGCATGTTGGTTCTCTGCGGGCCCTAACCGCAACACCACCTTCATGACCTGGAACCTGGTGCACCTCGCCTCGCCCGGATGTTCAAGGACGCCGGCCGCATCCCCGCCCGCGGCAACCAGCGCTCCGAGTGGGAGGCCGGCTGCCGCTTCGACTTCGAGAACCCTGAACACCGCTGACCCCGGCGCCGGGCTGCCGGCGACGCGCGGCGCCGGGGGTGGGGAGTGGGCTCAGGGAGTGCGGGTGTCGCTCTTCAGCGCCAGGTCGACGCAGAGGGCCGTCGCGACGACCAGGGTGCGCAGTGGATCGGCGAGCGGCCGCATGATGCGCAGGACGTAGTGGTCGGCCCGGGTGAAGGTCACCCGGGCCACGCCCTCCCAGGTCTTGGTGATGTGGGCGATCTCCGTGCCGGCCAGGTCCAGGACGGAGATCTCGCCGCCGCGTAGGCTGCTGTCCCGCACCGTGCCGATCTTGTGCTCGGTGGTGTGGATGTCGAACACCGGTCGCAGGCCCTTCCCCTGGAGGGCGATCCGTCCGACCGGCGTGCCGTCGGGGCGGGTGACGGACACCTCGGGCCGGAGGAAGCGAGCGGCCTTCTCCAGGACGAGTGCGGGGGTGCCGTCGGCGTCGCGGACCTCGACCGTGCGGCGCAGCTCGCTCGCGAGGGCGGGGGACAGCAGCCGCGCGGCCTTGTTCAGCACGTGGTGGCCGGTCTCGACGGCCCTCCCCACCTCTGTGCCGTCGCGGTCGAACACCGTGTACTCGGCGGTCAGTTCGATGAGCTTCGGCTTCTCGTTGAAGACCAGGACCGACTCGCTGAACAGACTGCCACCGCCGGGCGCTGCCGACTCGTCCGGCTCGATCCCGGCGGCGAACCGCACCTGGCGTCGTACGCGCCTGCGGTCCCTGTCATCGGCGTCATCTCGCATGCCGCAGAGCGTAGTCCGGGGCGGAACAGGATCGAACAGCCGGGACGGAACGGATCCGGCGCCGCGCCGGCGGCCCGGGGCGCGAGAGCGCGGGTTCACTCGGCGGGGAGGGTGGCGGTGCGACGCCGGGCGAGGGAGGTGAGCCGCGGCGGGATTCGCGATGCGGCCGAGGACCCGCCACCGCCGCTGCCCGGGACCCTTAGGATGAGATGACGAGATGTCACGGATCCGGGGGAGAGCTGGTGCAGGACGAGATGACGCCCGGTGGGCCGCCGTCGATCGTGGCGGGGGAGTGGCAGCCTCCGGCGGAGCTGAACACCGGAATCCCCCACCCTGCGCGGATGTACGACTACTACCTGGGTGGCAAGGACCATTTCCCGGCCGACCGGGAGGCTGCCGAAAAGATCATCGCGTTGATGCCCGATGCCCGGCTCGGGGCGCGGATCAATCGCGAGTTCCTCGGCCGTGCGGTGGAGTTCGCGGTCGGCTCCGGTATTCGGCAGTTCCTGGACATCGGCACCGGGATCCCGGCGATGGGCAGCACCAGCGAGGTCGCCCATCGAGTCGCTCCGGACGCCCGCGTGGTCTACGTCGACAACGACCCGATCGTCCTCACCCATGCCCGTGCCCTGCTGGCCCACCACCCGGCCGGGCACACCACGGTTCTCCACGCAGACCTGCGTGACCCGGCCGCCATACTCGCCGATCCGGGCCTGAAGCAGGCAATCGATCTCTCCCGTCCGGTGGCCCTGATGCTGGTGGCGGTGCTGCACTTCGTCCGGGACGAGGAGGGGGCCGCCGAGACGGTGGCCCAGCTGCGGGACGTCCTGGCGCCCGGGAGCATGCTGATACTCTCGCACGGCACGCAGGATCTGATGTCGCCACAGGCGGCCGAAGAGACCACCCGGATCTACCGTGGTGCCAGTTCGCCGTTGGTCCTGCGGGCGCGGGCCGAGGTGGAGAAGTTCTTCGGGGACTTCGAACTGGTTGATCCCGGACTGGTGCAGCTTCCGCTGTGGCGGCCGCAGGGACAGCTGCCCCAGGGCTGGCAGGAGGCGGCTCCGGCCTACGCGGGAGTCGCTGTCAAGCGGTGAAGCGAACTCCCGGCGCCGAGCCCGGCGGAGCCGGCTCCGCCGAGGGCCGGCGCTGAAGCTTGGTGCAGAAGGCTATGAGCAGGCATGTCTTTATCTGCTCTGACCTGCTGTTTCATGGGCGAGGGCGAGGTCGTGCATGTGGGTGACGGCCTGCACCGCGTGGTGTTGGCCGTCTCCTTTCTGTCGGCAGCCGCGGAGGATCTCGTAGTTCTTCATGCGGGCGGAGGTGTGCTCGACGCGGGCACGCACGCGTCGGGGCTCGGCGTCGTCCTCTTCCTGGACACCGGTGACGGTGGTCCGGCCCGGCACGCTGCCCCGGATCTCGCCCTGTCACCGCCCGAGCACGAAGCGGACGCTTTCGAGGCCGGCCTCGCGTCCGCACGGGAGCGGGACGGCCCTGCAGGGTGTCACCGCCGTCACCGTCGCGTGAGAAACGACGATGTCTCTGCTCCCGTGTTGCGGCTGAGGGTGCCGGCCGTTCGCGGCCGCGGACGGCTGGTCAACGGGCGGCGGGCTACGACTCCCGGCGGACGCCCGGTTCCCGGGCCGGCGGGTCGGCCTGGAGCGTGCCGAGCACCGTGTCCCGCCCGTCGAACCCGACGGGTCGTGGAGCCGCCGCTGGGAGGCCGCCGTCGGGGTGGCGCTGGCGCACCTCGTGGCGGCCACCGGGACCGCCCGGTGACGCTCCCCGCCGGCCCCGCCGCCGAGCTGCTCGGCCACGCGGTCGGCCGGTACCTCCCCGCCGGACCCGATGCCCGCTCGGTGGGGCTCGCCGGCCCGGGGATCCGCGAGCCGCTCTCCCGTCCCGACGTCCTCCTCGTCCCCCGCCACCCCCTCACGGGCGAGCCCTGGCGCCCGCCCGGTGACGAGGCGGCCGTGGTGCCGCTGGACAGCGGGGTCCGGGCGTACCTCACGCAACCCGGTGAGACCTCGCCGATGCCCGCCACCGGGGTACTCCCCGAGGGCGTCCTGCGTGACGACTAACCCCTGCCACCGCGCCCCTGGTACCCACTGACGCCCCACCACGGCGCCTTCAGGGACACCCTGGTCCGGCTGCCCGCCGTACGCGGCCCCCGGTTGCGCGCCCGTCACGACGCTCATCGGCCGTGAACGCACGAGGGGCGGCGGCGGGGCGCGTGATCGAGGAGACGGCCCTCGGCGCGGGCAGTGCGCAGGTCGACGGATGAGTACCGGTACTCGGCCGCGGGCCCGCGGCCCGCTGCGGGGCCGGCGGGACGTCACCACCGGCGAGAAAGGGGCTTCATGGGCGCACTGTGGTCACCACCCGGAGCACCGCACCGCCATTCCGGACCTCCGAGACCGGAGAGGTCGTTGACCGACGTCCTGTGTCTGCTCGGACCGGGCGTCCTCGGGCTGGTCGGGGCCGCCGTTCTGACGGATGCCCCGGCAGGGGAGGACGGACGCAACGCCCGGTGCCCCCGTGTGCACCGGGCGTTGCGTCCGCGACGGGCCGTCAGTCACGTACGGCGGTGTTCCAGGTGGCCGGGTCCGTGCCGAAGAGGGTGAACCTGTCCAGCAGGCCCTGGGTGCCGCCGGCCGCGTCGAAGACGTGCGCCTCGTTCCCCAGGGCGGTCACGCACGCCTTCACGCCGTTCTCGGACGTGCACGTCGTCGACTCCGGCTGGTGGGGCATTCCGTCCGGCCCGGTCCGCACCGTGTCCGGGACGTCCGGTTTGACCGTGACGCCGATGAACGCGCCGGTCGAGGACCCGATGCTCAGGTCCAGCGAGAAGTCGCCGCCGTCGCGCGCCTGCCGGAGCGTCACCGAGTTCACCGTGTACGCCGCGGGCAGGTCGCTGATCCGCAGCGGCAGCGGCACCTGCCAGTGGCCGGTGGTCACGCCGGCCGCCACCTTCAGCGGGGTCCGCTGTTTGTCGGCATCGGAGAGGGAGCCGGAGTCGAGCTCCGCCCACCGGCCCTCCGCGGTCTTCCAGCGCAGGATGTTCATGGTCTCCGCCATGTTCGGGTCGCTCGCGGTGATCCAGTACGCCTCCCGCCCGTTGACCTGCGGGGCGTCGACCCGGATGGCATGGTTCCCCGGCTTGTAGCCCGGCAGGTTGGGTTTTCCGTCCGGGAGGGTCGGCAGTGCGGGCGTCACCCCTGCCGGGAAGACCTTGAGGCTGAAGGAGGGACTCGGGAACTTCCCTGGCTCCCCCAGTGCGCTGGCCTGCTGGCCGTTGGCCTCCCGCATGTAGCGGAGCGTCTTGACCGAGTCCGGGAGCCAGCCGAACCGCGCGTCGGAGATCAGCGGATCGGTGCCGGTCACCGGGGCGGGCGACCTGGTCTCGGACGGCGTCTCGGCGGGCCCGCTCGGCTGCGGGATCGGGTTCCACGTGTGCGCGCCGCTCGGCGACGGGGACACGCTCGTGGTCGGCAGCACGGCGGGATCCGCCGCCCTGCCGCCGCCCGGCAGCACCAGGGCCAGTGCGGCCGAGCAGGCCACCACCGCGGAAGCGGCGGTCACCAGCGCCACCCGCCGCCGCAGCAGCCTGACACGGCCGCGCCGCACCGCTCCGTGGACGTCCACGGTGCTCGGCGGGGCGGACCCGTCGGCCAGCGCCGAGAGCTCCTCGGCCAGGATCGTCTCCTCGTTCACGCCCTGCTCCCCTCGGCCGGTCGGTCGTCGGACGAACGTCCGAGTGCATCCGGGCCGCGCGAACTCCGAGTCCTCAGGTTGCCGGCGGAGCAGCCCAGGAGGTCGGCGGCCTGCTCGATCGAGAGGTCGCAGTAGTGGCGCAGCACCACGGCCGCCCGTTGCCCGGGCGGCAGCGCGGCCAGGGCTTGCCGCAGGTCGATCGTGGCGTCCACGTCGGCCCACGCCGTGGCCGCGGCCGGCGCCGTCCCACCCCTCCGGGTCCGCCGCCACCACGAGGTCCGCTGCTTCGCCAGGAACGTTTTGACCAGCACCGTCCGGGCGTAGCCGTCCCGGTTCTCCGCCCTCCCCGTCCGGGGCCACTTCACGTAGAGCTCGGTGATGGTCTCCTGGACGAGACCGTCGGCCCGGTCCCAGTCACCGCAGAGCAGGTACGCGACCTTGCGCAACCACCCGACCCGGGACGCCGCGTACTCGGTGAACTCGGCGTCGCGTGAACCCGCCGTACGTCGCACCATCAGGCACCCCTCCCTCCCTTTCGCGGGCACCGCCGGATTGCGCTGCCCGGATCCCTGATGCCTGGTGCCGTGCGAAAGGTTGCACCGGTTCCCGGACGGGCCGCACCCGCTCGGGCCCGACCCCCGCGGGCCCTCTCCGGCCCCGACCCGCCCTTCGACAACTGAACGGAGTCGATCGGCGCCGCGCCGGCTCCCCCGCACGGGCCGGCCACGGCACCCGGCCCGTGCGAACAGCGGGCCGGGTGCTGCCGTGCCTCCCCTGACCGGACCGACGGCCGGTGGACCTGCGGGGACCGTGCGCTGCGGAGCCCCGGCGCTCACCGCGCCCCGGAGTGCACCGGCCCTTCCGCTGCCGCGTGTTCCGTCGGTCCGGTCGGCGGTCAGGACTTCCGGCACCTCGCTGCGGCCGACTTCCCTCCCCGATGCCGGGAGTCGTCGCGGCTCGCCTCGCAGTCGCGTACCGCCTCGCGGAGCGGTCACCGCGCCGGACCGCAGCGCGGTGACCGTGGCGGGCCCTCATTCGGGGTGAACCGGCCGGGTTCAGAGGTCGAAGAAGGTCTTGGAGAACGTGCAGGCGATGTTCTCGGTCACGCTCCCCTGTCTCCCCGCGGATTCCCGGACGTGGCCGTCGCACCTTCGCGCGGGTACCCGTTGCAGCGGCTACCCGCCCGGGGTGTCCGCCGCCGTGCCACAGCTTCCCACCGCTGCCCCGCCGGTGCCCGCGTGCCTACGGACCCCGGCCCAGGAGGGCGGCCGCCGTCGGCAGGCGCCGCCCGGCCGACGCGGAGGAAGTGGCTGAACGTTCATCAACAATGATCCGGCACGGTTTTCCCGCCCTCATCATGCACACGGCGAAGGCGGGGAATTCTGCGTGCATTCCGTGCGTCGGCGATCGGAGTGCCGAGAGCGGCCCGGGAATGGAACGTGGATACGGGAGTCGAAACTCGGCGCGCACGCGACGGTGATGCGGCCGTGGCCGGGCCGTGCCCGTGCCGGATTCGCCTCGTCACCGGCGAGGCGGTGACCCCGGTGGGCGGAGGCCGGTCCTCCGTGGAGCCGCTCGAGGTCGTCCCGGGGACGGCGAACGGGCGGCGCGACCTGCGCCGATCGTCCTGTCGGCCAGGGCGTGGGGCGGTTCGGCGCAGTCCCTTCCGCGAGTCGGACCGGAGCTGTCGACCGTGCCGGCAGGTGTCCGCTCCGTCATCGTGCCGCGGTACGTGGAAACGGTGGAGGATCAGCTGACCATTCACCACGACATGGTCACGAAACCGGACTTGCCCTGCACTTCCCCTTCGCGTTCTGCGTCAATTGGCGTCGCGGTGTGGTGCCTGCCACGTCCGTGCGGCCGGAAAGCGGGGGAGGGGCGCACCGGCACCTCAAGGCCGGCCGTTGAGCGACGACATGACGAAAGATTCCATTCATGCACATGCGTAGCAAGCTCGTCGGCGGTGTCGCGGTCTCCGTGGCGGCGATCGCCCTGGGCGCCACCCCCGCCTCGGCGGCGGTCACGTTCGACGCCGCCACCGGCACCGGCTTCGTCGGCAAGGGCGACGTGCAGACCGCCCTCGGCTACAACAACGCGGCGCTCCAGAAGGCCGTCGACGC
>NZ_JBFBDW010000034.1:0-82946 GCF_040683455.1 Kitasatospora sp. NPDC093679 | reverse complement strand
TGCAGATGTCGCAATCCACACCTGGCCAGAAGGCCCTCACTCATTTCAAGATCACACCGCCGTGAACCCCGTCACCAACCTCCGTGGTCAGAACAACTAGGGCGCGCACACAGGGGCGCGTGGGGGTGCACCCCGTACGCCTTGAAGACAAGTCCCGGGCAGGGCCCCGTCACGGCTCCCGGCAGGCCTCGGCCAGTGCGGTGAACAGCAGGGCCGTCGACGCCGCCCCCGGGTCGAGATGGCCCGCGCTGCGCGGCCCCAGGTACGAGGCACGGCCCTTGCGCGCCACCAGCGGCACCGTCGCCCGCGCCCCCTGCTCCGCCGCTGCGGCGGCCGCCCCCGAAGCCGCCGCCAGCCCCTGCCCCGCCGTCTCCGCGAACGCCGCGGCGGCCGGCGCCCACGCATCGACCATCGTCTTGTCGCCGGGCCGTGCCCCGCCGAGCGCCTGCACCGCGCCGAGCGCCTCGGCCAGCGCCGCCGCGAGCTCGCCCGGCCCGACCGTCGCCCCCGGCAGCGCGCGGCCCGCCGCGCGCAGCGCACTGCCGTAGAGCGGTCCCGAGGCGCCGCCGACGGTCGAGATCAGGGTGCGGCCGGCCGCGGCCAGCAGCGCGCCGGGGGAGCGGTCGGTTCCTTCGGCCTCCTCGGCACTCTCGGCGCCCCGGGCGTCCAGGCCGGCGAGGACGGCGGTGAAACCGCGGCGCAGGTTGCTGCCGTGGTCGCCGTCGCCGATCGCGGTGTCCAGGGCGGTGAGTTCGGCCTCCTGCGCGGTGACGGCGGCGGCCGCGGCGCGCAGCCACGCCTCGGTGCGGGCGCTGTCCAGCTCCATGCGCGGCTCCTACCGGTCTGCCGGGGCGGGGGTCGGTTCAGGACCAGGT
Organism: Kitasatospora sp. NPDC093679; assembly: GCF_040683455.1. Classification (NCBI taxonomy): domain Bacteria; kingdom Bacillati; phylum Actinomycetota; class Actinomycetes; order Kitasatosporales; family Streptomycetaceae; genus Kitasatospora; species Kitasatospora sp. NPDC093679. The sequence goes on along the minus strand of NZ_JBFBDW010000034.1, from coordinate 82,071 downwards.
CAGGGCGGGGGTCGCGACCGGCGCGTCCCAGAGCCGCAGCAGTTCGGCGTCGGCCCGGGTGAGGGTCAGCGAGAAGCCGGCCATGTCCAGGCTGGTGACGTAGTTGCCGACCAGGCCGCGGGCGATCCGCACCTCGGCGTCCGCGAGCCGGGCCGCCACCTCGCCGAAGACCACGTACAGCTCCAGCAGCGGCGTCGCGCCCATGCCGTTGACCAGGGCGATCACCTCGTCGCCCGGCGCGAGCCCGTGGTCGGCCAGGACGGTGTCGACCACCTCGGCGGCCAGCTCCCGGGCCGGGCGCAGCGGCTCGCGCCGGCGTCCCGGCTCGCCGTGGATGCCCACACCGGCCTCGATCTCGTCCTCGGGCAGGTCGAAGCCGGGCCGTCCCACGGCCGGCACGGTGGCCGCGGTCAGCGCGACCGCGTACGAGCGGGAGGCGGCGTTCACCCGGCGGCCGAGCGCGGCGACCTCGGCGAGCGGTGCGCCGAGTTCGGCGAGCGCCCCGGCGGCCTTCTCCACCACCAGGGTCGCGCCGGTGCCGCGGCGGCCCGCGGTGAAGGTGGAGTCCTGCACGGCCACGTCGTCGTCGACCAGGACGGTCGCCACCTCGATGTCCTCCTCGGCGGCGAGCTCGGCGGCCAGCGCGAAGTTCATCACGTCGCCGGTGTAGTTCTTCACCACGAACAGCACCCCGCCGCCGGTGTCGACGGCCCGCGCGGCGGCCAGCATCTGGTCGGGGACGGGCGAGGTGAAGACCTCGCCCGGGCACGCGGCGTCCAGCATGCCCGGGCCGACGAAACCGACGTGCAGCGGCTCGTGGCCCGAGCCGCCGCCGGAGACCAGGGCCGCCTTGCCGGGCGCGCCCGGACGGGCCCGGCGCACCACCCGGGCCGCGGTGTCCACGGCCAGCTCGGGGTGGGCGGCGGCGAGCCCCGCGAGGGCGTCCGCCACGACCGTCTCCGGACTGTTGATCAGCTTCTTCACGCGGCACTCCCTCGGGCCCGGCTCTCCGCGCCCGACGTTACGCCCGGCACCCCCGGTCACCGGGCGCTGCGACACGCCGGAACGCCCCGGTGCCGGCCCCGCCCCGCGGCCCCGGCACCGGGCTAGGGTGCGGGGCATGACCGCACCGGTGGGCGTCGTCCTGGTCTCGCACAGCCCCGCGCTCGCCGCCGGGCTGGCCGAACTGCTGGCCGAGCTCGGCGCCGGTGAGGTGCGGGTGGCGGTCGCCGCGGGCAGCGCCGACGGCGGGCTCGGCACCAGCGACGAGAAGATCGCCCGGGCGGTCGACGAGGCCGACGGCGGTGGCGGGGTCGCCGTCCTCGCCGACCTGGGCAGCGCGGTGCTGACCGCCCGGCTGGTGCTCGCGGAGCGGCCGAGCGCGGTGCTGGTGGACGCGCCGTTCGTCGAGGGCGCCGTCGCCGCGGCGGTGACCGCCTCCACCGGCGCCCCGCTGGACGAGGTGGTGGCCGCCGCCGAGGAGGCCCGCGGCCACCGCAAGCTCTGACCCGGCCCGGGCCCTACTTGGCGTCGGCGTAGCAGTCGACCACGGCGGTGCTCATCGGGAAGCGGACGGGGGTGTCGCCGAAGACCAGCAGCCTGGCCTCCTCGGCCGCGCCGGCGACCTCCTCGGCGACCCGGTCGGCGAGGTCGGCCGGGGTGTGCACCACCACCTCGTCGTGCTGGAAGAACACCAGGTGCGGCCGGTCCGCGCCGGAGGAGAGCGCGGCCAGCCGGCGGCGCAGCGCGGCGAGCAGGGCGAGCGCCCAGTCCGCGGCGCTGGCCTGGATCACGAAGTTGCGGGTGAAGCGGCCGCGGGCCCGCGCGGAACGGCCGCCGGCCTCGCCCGCGGTCTCGGGCGCCTCGGTGAGGTCCAGCCAGTCCGCGGACGGCGGCGGGCAGGTGCGGCCGAGGCGGGACCGGACGACGCCGCCGTCCTCGCCCGTCCGGGCGGCGGCCTCCACGTAGCCCATCGCGGCGGGGTAGCGGCGGCGCAGGGTGGCCAGCAGCGGGCCGATGTCGCCGCTGGTCTGCCCGTACATCGCGCCGAGCAGGCCGAGCTTGGCCTTGGACCGGTCACCGTGGAAGGCGGTCGCGGCGAGCGCTTCGTACAGGTCGCCCTGGGCGGCGGTGCGGGCGAGGCCGGCGTCCCCGGAGAGGGCGGCGAGGACGCGCGGTTCGAGCTGGGCGGCGTCGGCGACGACCAGGGACCAGCCGGGGTCGGCGACCACGGCGCGGCGCAGGATCCGAGGGATCTGCAGGGCGCCGCCGCCGCGGGTCGCCCAGCGGCCGGAGACCACCCCGCCGACCACGTACTCGGGGCGGAACCGGCCGTTGCGGGCCCAGGCCGCCTGCCAGGCCCAGCCGTGCGCGGCGTGCAGCCGGGACAGCTCCTTGTAGCGGATCATCAGCTCGGCGGCCGGGTGGTCGACCCGGCGCAGCTCCCAGCTGCGGGTGGAGCCGAGCTGGATGCCCCGGTCGGCGAAGGCGCGCAGCACCTGGCCGTGCGAGTCGGGGTTGAAGGGGCGGCCGCCGAGGGAGCGCTGCAGCTCCGCGGCGAGTTCGGCCAGCCGGCGCGGCGGGGCGCCGGGGACCTGCGGGCGCGGGCCGAGCAGTTCGGTCAGCAGCCGGTCGTGCAGGTCGCTGCGCCAGGGCAGGCCGTCGCGGGCCATCTCGGCGGCGAGCAGGCCGCCGGCCGACTCGGCGGCGGCCAACAGCCGGAACCGGTGGCGTTCGGCGGGGTCGGCGATCGCGGCGGTGCGGCGCAGCTGCTCGGCGTGGACGGCGACGACGGCCTCCAGCGCGTCGGTGCCGGGCGGCAGCTGCAGCCGGTCGGGGGCGAAGAGGCCGTCCTGGTCGTCCTCGGCGGCGCTCTCCGGCAGGTCGGCGGGGACGGGCAGCCCGCGCAGCCGGGCCCAGGCGGCGCCGAGCGAACGGGGCTCGCCGAAGCGGCCCTCCTGGCCGAGCAGCAGCGGCTCGGTGAGGCGCAGGTCGTGGCTGCGGGCGAGCCGGACGGGCAGCAGCGGCGCGTACGCGCCGTCGGTGGCGGCGAACACCCAGCGCGGCCGGTCGGCCGCCTCGCGCTCCGCGACGGCGGCGGCGAGCGCGGGGACGTGCTCCGGCGGGCCGAGCGGGGTGCCGTCCTCGGCGAGCGGCTGCAGCCGGCCGCCGGGGCCGTGCTGGTCGGGGACCAGGGCGTACCGGGGGGCCATCGGCGGGCCTCCTTCCTCGCTCGTACTCGTCGTACCGGTGTGCGACCGGGCCGGGGAGGCCCTCACGGCGACCGTAGCGCGCGGCACCGACAGGGCCCGACCGGCGCGGCGCTCCGGGGGTCGGGGGCCGGGCCCGCGGCGAGGTTCCGCCAGCGGTCGGAAGCCGCCTCCGGAGGCCGTAGGCAGCGGTGGTGACAGCGCATAGGGTCGGCGAAATGAGCGACAACCCCTTCTTCGCGACCAGCACCCTGGTCCACGAGCTGCCGCCCTTCGCCGAGATCCGCGAGGAGCACTACCTGCCGGCGTTCGAGCAGGGCATGGCGCTGCAGCTCGCCGAGATCGCCGGGATCGTGGCCGACCCGGAGCCGCCGACCTTCGACAACACGCTGGTGGCGCTGGAGCGTTCGGGTGCGATGCTGAAGCGGGTCGCCGCGGCCTTCGAGAACCAGGGGGACTCCGACACCAGCCCGGGGCTGCAGGAGCTGGACGCCGAGATCAGCCCGCGCCTCGCCCGGCACCGGGACGCCGTCCACCTCGACGCCGGGCTGTTCGCCCGGATCGACGCGCTGCACCGCCGCCGCTCCGAGCTCGGCCTCGACCCGGAGTCGCTGCGGCTGCTGGAGCGCCGGCACACCGCGTTCGTCCGGGCCGGTGCCGAGCTGCCCGCCGCCGACCAGCAGCGGCTGCGCGAGATCAACGCCGAACTGGCCGCCGCCGCCACCGCCTTCCGCCGCAACCTGATGGACGACACCCGGGCCAGGGCGATCGTGCTGGACGGGCCCGAGCAGCTCGCCGGGCTGTCCGCGGACGCGGTCGCCGCGGCCGCCGAGAACGGCCGGGCGCTCGGCCGGGACGGCTCGTACGTGCTCAGCCTGAAGAACTTCTCCAACCAGACCGAGCTCGCCCAGCTCACCGACCGGTCGCTGCGCGAGCGGCTGCTGGCGGCCTCGCTCGGCCGGGCGGCGGAGGCGAACGGGCCGCTGGCGATCCGGACGGCCGGGCTGCGCGCCGAGCGCGCCGCCCTGCTCGGCCACCCCAGCCACGCCGCGTACGTGGTCGCGGACGAGACCGCGGGCAGCGTCGCCGCCGTGGACGCGATGCTCGCCCGGCTGGCCGGCCCGGCGGTGGCCAACGCCGAGCGGGAGGCCGCCGAACTGCTCGCCGCCGCCCGCGCGGACGGCCTCACCTCGATCGCGGCGCACGACTGGGCGTACTACGCGGAGCGGGTGCGGCAGTCCGCGTACCAGGTGGACGCGGCGGAGCTGCGCCCGTACCTGGAGCTCGAACGGGTGCTGCACGACGGCGTGTTCTTCGCGGCGCAGCTGGTCTACGGGGTGGTGCTGCAGGAGCGGCCGGAGCTGGTGGCGTACCACCCGGACGCCCGGGTCTTCGAGGTGTTCGACGGTGACGGCGGCTCGCTCGGCCTGTTCATCGGCGACTTCTTCGCCCGCGACTCCAAGCGCGGCGGCGCCTGGATGAACGAACTGGTCCAGCAGTCCCACCTGTTGGGCAAGCGCCCGGTGGTGGTGAACAACCTGAACATCGCGAAGCCGGCGCCCGGCGAGCCGGCGCTGCTCACCTGGGACGAGGTGCGCACGCTCTTCCACGAGTTCGGGCACGCGCTGCACGGGCTGTTCTCCGACGTCCGCTACCCGCTGTTCGCCGGCACCGAGGTGCCGCGGGACTTCGTGGAGTTCCCCTCGCAGGTCAACGAGATGTGGATGGTCCGGCCGGAGGTGCTGGCCAACTACGCCCGCCACCACGCCACCGGGGAGCCGCTGCCGGCGGAGCTGGTGGAACGGATGGCGGCGGCGGAGTCCTTCGGGCAGGGCTTCCGCACCGTCGAGTACCTGGGCGCGGCCGTGATCGACTGGGCCTGGCACACCCTGCCGGCCGGCGCCGAGGTCGCGGACGCCGAGGAGTTCGAGGCGCAGGCGCTCACCCGGGCCGGGCTCGCGGTGGCCGCGGTGCCGCCGCGCTACCGGACGGCGTACTTCAGCCACGTGTTCGCGGGTGAGTACAGCGCCGGGTACTACGCGTACATCTGGTCGGAGGTGCTGGACGCGGACACCGTCGAGTGGTTCGCCTCCAACGGCCTCGCTGCGCGGGAGAGCGGCGAGGTGTTCCGCCGCGAGCTGCTGGCCCGCGGCGGCAGCCGGCCCGCGCTGGACTGCTTCCGCGCGGTGGTCGGCCGCGACCCGGAGATCGGCCCGCTGCTGGCCCGCCGCGGCCTGGCCTGAGGCCGCCGCCGGGCCCGCGGCGGCGGCCGGCGGTCAGGGTGTCAGCAGCACGGTGACCGGGGTCCCGGGCCGGGCGGCGGGGTACTCCAGCCGCACGGACCCGGCCCGGTCGCCCTGCGGCCGGCGGACCTCCACGCGGGCGCCGGGGGCCTGCACCCGGAAGCCCTGCGGGAAGGCGCCGGCGGGCACCACGACGGTGGTCGCCGCGCCGCGCCGCCCGGTGGTGAGGGCGAGGCGGTAGCGGCCGCCCTCGAAGGCCTCGGTGCCGGGCCGGCCGGCGAGGGCGGCGGCGTACGGGCCGAAGGCGGGGCCGTCGCCGGGGGCGGGGCGGCCGTCCGGGCCGAGGGCGCAGTACCCGCCGTCGCCGCGGCACCAGTACCACATCGTCCAGCCGGCGGCGAAGCCCGTCATGGCGGCGACCTGGCGTTCCACCAGGTGTGCGTTGCCGGGGGTGCGGGCGCTCGGCGGGCCCCACTCGCCGACCAGGACGGGCAGCCGGCCGGCCCGGGGGTAGCCGGTGACCGCCTCGGTGTAGTGCTCGACGAAGCCGCCGGCCGGGTCCCAGTCGTGGCCGGCCTCCACGGCGGTGTCGTAGAAGTGCGGGGCGTAGCCGATCCGGGCCGCGCCCGGGCGGGGGTCGGCGAACCGCGGCAGCCGGGTCGGCACGCCCTGGCCGACCAACACGGTCGGCTCGACGAACAGCCAGGCGCGGTCGTCGACCCGGCGCACCGCGGTGATCAGCCGCCGGTACATCCCGGCGAGCCGGCCCTGCTCCAGTTCGGCCGCGGCGGCGGCCAGCACGGCGGGGTCGGTCGGGTCGCCGTCGACCGGCCCGAACGGCTCGTTGAACAGGTCGTAGCCCAGCAGGGCCGGGTGGCCGCGCAGTTCACGGGCGACGGCGGTGTACAGCGCGGCCTGGGCGCGGCGCAGGTCGGCGTCGTCGTAGAGGTGGCGGAAGGCGGCCTGCACGGCGGGCTGGAAGTAGCCGGCGAACCAGTCGTCCGGGTCGGGCTCGAAGGGCAGTCCGTCGTCCCGGGTCGCCCAGACCGGGACGCCGCGGTCGCCGCCGCCGAAGGCGGGCCCGTACACGTCCTGGTGGAAGTCGACCACGGCCAGCAGACCGTGCCGGGCCGCGGCGTCCAGCAGCCGGTGGACGCGGGCGAGTTCGGCCCGGTCGTAGCGGCCGGGGGCGGGTTCGAGACGGGTCCAGGAGACGGCGATCCGGACGAGGGTGAAGCCCCGGGCGGCGATGTCGGCCAGGTCGGCGGGGTCGGCCTCGGCGTATTTGTCGAGGTTGAAGCCGCGCAGCTGCAGGACGCGGCCGTCCCGGTCGGTGAAGAGCGTCCGCCCGTCGGGCGTGGTGGTGGTGCCGGCCGGTGTCCGGGTGGCGCCCGGGGCGGGTCCGGCGGCCGCGGGCGGTGCGGCGCCGAGCAGGACGGCGGCGGTCAGGAGCAGTGCCGCAGCGGTACGGAGGACGCGCACGGGCCACCTCGCACGGGGGAGTGGGTGTGAGCGCGATGATGCGCCGTCAGTTCCCGCCGCCGCAAGAGGTGAGCAGTGCTCAGGTTTCCTCGGGGGCGGCCGGTTCGGCGGCGTCCTCGGGGCCGGGTGCGGGGGGCGCCACCACCGGCGGCAGGGCGGCGGCCGCGGCGAGCCGGCCCCAGAGCAGGTCGGCCAGCGCCTGCACCATCCGCGGCCGCGGGCAGGGTCGCTGGTCCAGCCACCAGTCCCCGGCCGCCAGCACCATCCCGGTGATCGCCCGGCCCCAGGCCTCGGAGAGCAGCGGGGTGTCGGCACCCAGGTCGACCTGGGTCTGCACGGCCCGGGTGATCTCCTCGGCGATCTGCTTCAGCGCCGGCGCCAGCGCGTTGCCCGCGCCGGTGGGGTCGCCCGGCTCGGGGTGGGTGAGCAGCCGGTACACCTGCGGGCGGGACTCGATCGCCGCCAGGTAGGTGTCGATGACGTGCTCGACCTGGTCGCGGCGCTCCAGCGGCTCGCTCAGCGCCGCGCGGACGGTCTCCAGCAGGCCCGCGGTGTGGCGCTCCGTCAGGGCGGCGATCAGGCCGTTCCGGTCGCCGAAGTGCCGGTAGAGGATCGGCTTGGTGATGCCCGCCTCGGCCGCGATGGCGTTCATGCTGGCGCCCGGTCCCTCGCGCTGGACGACCCGGTCGGCGGCGTTGAGCAGCTGCTCGCGACGGGGTTCGCCGGCCGGTGCTGCGGGGGTCGACACGGTGCTGCGTCCTCCTCGGTCGGGCGTTGACATCGCTACCAATGAGTAGCAGACTCCCTCGATGTTACCCGAGGTAACACCCTGTTGCGGCGCCGCCGCCCCTCCTTCCCCCTGTGCACGCTGCTGCGGAGGCCTTCCCGATGAGCACCTTCTCCCTGGACCCCGGACCGGACCAGATCGCCGTCCGCGACTGGCTGCACGGCTTCGCCGCCGACGTGATCCGACCGGCGGCCGCCGAGTGGGACGAGCGCGAGGAGACCCCCTGGCCGATCATCCAGGAGGCCGCCAAGGTCGGCATCTACTCCCTGGACTTCTACGCCCAGCAGTACTTCGACCCCTCCGGCGTCGGCATCCCGATCGCCATGGAGGAGCTCTTCTGGGGCGACGCCGGCATCGGCCTGGCGATCGTCGGCACCACGCTCGCCGCCGTCGCCGTGCTCGCCAACGGCACCGACGAGCAGATCGGCACCTGGGCCCCGCAGATGTTCGGCACCCCCGACGACGTCAAGGTCGCCGCGTTCTGCTCCTCCGAGCCCGACGCCGGCTCCGACGTCTCCGCCCTGCGCACCCGCGCCGTCTACGACGAGGCCAAGGACGAGTGGGTGCTGAACGGCACCAAGACCTGGGCCACCAACGGCGGCATCGCCGACGTCCACGTCGTCGTCGCCACCGTCGACCCGGCCCTCGGCGCCCGCGGCCAGGCCTCCTTCGTCGTCCCGCCCGGCACCCCCGGCCTCTCCCAGGGCCAGAAGTTCAAGAAGCACGGCATCCGCGCCTCGCACACCGCCGAGGTCGTCGTCGACGGCGTCCGGGTGCCCGGCCACTGCCTGCTCGGCGGCAAGGAGAAGCTCGACGAGCGGCTCGCCAGGGCCCGCGAGCGCGCCGCCGGCGGCGCCGGTTCCGCCAAGGGCAAGAACGCCGCGATGGCCACCTTCGAGGCCTCCCGCCCCGCGGTCGGCGCCCAGGCTGTCGGCATTGCCCGGGCCGCCTACGAGGTCGCCCTCGACTACGCGAAGACCCGGGTGCAGTTCGGCCGCCCGATCATCGACAACCAGGGCGTCGCCTTCCAGCTCGCCGACATGAAGACCCGGATCGACGCCGCCCGGCTGCTGGTCTGGCGGGCCTCCTGGATGGCCGCCACCAACCAGCCCTTCCACAACGCCGAGGGCTCGATGTCCAAGCTCTACGCCGGCGAGACCGCGAAGTGGGTCACCTCGCAGGCCATGCAGATCCTGGGCGGCAACGGCTTCACCCGCGAGTACCCCGTCGAGCGGATGCACCGCGACAGCGCGATCTACACCGTCTTCGAGGGCACCAGCGAGATCCAGCGCCTGGTCATCTCCCGCGCCATCTCGGGGGTGCCGATCCGCTGACCCGGGCGGCGGCGCCGGGCCCCGGCCTCAGAACCGGGGCTCGCGCCGCTCCAGGAAGGCGGCCAGCCCCTCCCGGACGTCCGGCGCCTCACGGGACTTGCGCTCCCACGGCGCCACCGCCGCGGCCGCCTCCTGCGCCGGCACCGACAGCGCCGCCTTCACCGCGCCGATCGTCTGCGGCGAGCGCTTCGCCAGCAGGCCGGCGAACTCCCGTGCCCGCACGTCCAGTTCGGTGGCCGGCAGCACCTCGTCCACCAGTCCGAACCGCTCCGCCCGCTCCGCGGTCACCAACTCGCCCGAGAACAGCAGGTACTTGGCCCGCGCCGGCCCCACCAGCGAGGCGAGCCGCACCGTCGGCACCGACGGGTACACCACGCCCAGCTTCGCCGGGGTGATGCCGAACCGCGCGTCGTGCGCCGCGAACCGCAGGTCGCAGGCGACCGCCAACTGGCAGCCCCCGCCCACACAGGCGCCGTGCACCACCGCGAGCGTCGGGTGCGGGAAGGCGGCCAGCGCCTCCTCCGCCGCCACGTTGTCCGCGTGGTACGCGTCCGCGCGGGCCGGATCGCCGTACACCTCGGACAGTTCGCCGATGTCCGCGCCCGCGCAGAACGTCCGCGCCGCACCCGTCACCAGCAGCGCCCGCACGCCCGGCTGCGCCGCGATCAGCCCCAGCACCCCCGGCAGACCCCGCCACATCGCCAGCGTCATCGCGTTGCGCCGCTCCGGCCGGTCCAGCGCCAGCGTGGCCACTGGGCCGTCGACTTCCGCACGCAGCCCGGCGACGCCGGTGTCGAGCACGTGGACCATCACTGCCTCCGGGGACGGGTCGGGACGCCCCTCACCCTTCCACAGCGGCGTCCTCGCGGACCACGGCGGTCACTGTGATCTCCACCAACTGGCCGGTGTAGCCGAGGCAGGCCACGCCGAGCAGCGTCGACGTGTGCGGGCCGTCGGCCAGGCCGGAGGCGTTCACCACGTCCCACACCTCGGAGAGCGGCCCGGGCTCCGGCGAGACCACGTAGACCGTGCTGGCCACCACGTCGGCGAGGGTGCTGCCGGCGTGCCGCAGCGCCTCCTGGAGGTTGGCCAGCACCTGGCGGGCCTGCGCCGGGCCGTCACCGGGACCGACCAGCTTCCCGTCCGCGTCCAGCGGCACCCCGCCGGCCAGGAACACCAGGCGGGTGCCGGGCTCCACCACCGCCGTGTGCGCGTAGCCGGGCGGCGGGAAGAGGCTCGGGACGATGCTGCGCTGGACCATGCGAAAGCTCCTCGGGCTCGGCGCCGGCATCGGCCGACCCCCGATCGTCCGTCGGCGGAGCAGTCGCTGTCACCCGGTTTTCGGCCGGTCCGGCCGGGCGGGTCCGCGGGCCGGGTCACCCGGGCTGCGCGCCCTCGCCGGCCCGCCACTCGCGGGCCAGCACCGACCACACCTCGTAGTCCTGCCGCACCCCGTTGTGCAGCACGTGCTCGCGCATCGTGCCGTCGTGGTGCATGCCCATCCGCTGCGCCACCGCCCGGCTGCGCGCATTGCCGCTGCTGTTCCACCACTCGACCTTGTGCAGCCCGCGCTCGACCAGGGCGTAGTCGATCAGCCGGCGGACGGCGGCACTGATCAGCCCCCGGCCCTCACCGTCCTTTTCCGTCCACGCACCGATTTCGCAGACCCCGGTGGCGGCGTCGAAGCGCACGAACATCACGCCGCCGACCAGCCTGCCGCCGAGCCGGATTCCGAAGATCCGGCCGGTGTCCGCGGCCTGCCGATCGGCATATCCCTGCAGCGTCGCCCGGGCCGATTCGAGATCGGTGGAGCGGGTGGCCCACGGTATCCACGGGTCGGTGTTGCCCCGGGCGCGCTCCATGTGCTCGAAGAATTCCACGGCCTGCCACGGCTCCAGCGGGGCCAGCTCGGCATCATCGGCGAGCGGTACGGCGTACACGGCGGTCGTCCCTCCGGTCGGCGGCGACCGGCGGCGGATCGCGCCACCGGTACGTAACAAACGTTTGGTAGGTACCATAGCGCGCATGACGCCAGCCCGTGGGGACCACGACGCCCGCCGCCGAGACGTCTCCGAGGCGGTCTGGCGGGTGCTCGCCGACCGCGGCTTCGGCGGGCTCACCCTGCGCGCCGTGGCCGCCGAGATGGGCGCCAGCACCGGGCTGCTCACCCACTACTTCCCCAACAAGCGCGCCCTGGTGGCCCATGCGCTGGAGGTGCTGGACCGGCGGACGGCGGCCCGGCCGCGCCCCGCGGCGGAGAGCGCCGCACCCGCCGGCGGCCTGCCCATGCTGCGCGCCGTCCTGCTGGACGTGCTGCCGCTGGACGCCGCGGGCGCCGCCGACAACCGGATCTGGGTCGGCTCCTGGGACGCCGCGCTGGCGGACGACGGGCTGGCCGGCGAGCACGCCGGGCGCTACCGGAGGTCCCGCGAGCGGATGGCCGAACTCGCCGCCGAGGCCCAGCGACTGGGCGAACTACCGCCCGGGCCGGCGCCGCAGGACGTCGCGGCCGCCGCGCAGTCCTTCGTCCTGGGGCTGGTGGTGCAGGCGCTGTTCGCCCCGGAGGAGTTCCCGGCGGAGCGCCAGATCGCGCTGCTGGACGGGTACCTCGCGGGCGTGGCCGCGGGCTGACCGCCCGCGCGGACGCTGCCGCGCTCCGCGCCCCGTGCCCGGCCGGGGCCGGTGTGGCTGGCGCCCCCAGCAGGATTCGAACCTGCGACCTACCGCTTAGAAGGCGGGTGCTCTATCCGCTGAGCTATGGGGGCATGGGTGGCGCGGCCCGGAGGCTGCCGACCTGGGCGGCGGCGGCCTGCGGGCGTTCGGGCGGTGCCCGCGCGGGGCTCCTGGGTACGGCGGGGTGGGGTGGGGCCTCGGCCCGTCCGGCACGGGACGCCCGGGACAGGATAAGGGTGACCGCATCCTCCGCCGGGCCTTCCGGCGCCGCGTCGGGTGTGTCGGCCTCGGCGGAGCGGTCCGATAATCGCAGGTGACGGCCGGACGTGCAGCGGTCTGAGGGGATCTGGACCCGGACGTTGTGCAGTCGTTACGGGGCTGCCTCCCCACCTGTTATGGATTCGGCGTGTGAATCGTCCGGCGGTCCGCGCGGTGGGGGTCGGATTTGGGTTACTTCGGTTGGATGACCTGGCCGGAAGCGGACGGCGGCCACCCGTTAGGGGCCCGGTGGGCGGCGTGGACCGGGCACGGTGTTGTCATGACCTCGCGGGATGGGTCGTTCCCGGAACCTGGAATTCCTGTTCATATTCACTCGGCCGAGTGGCCGCGGTTTTCCACAGTCGAGGGTTTTCCACAGGTTTCCGCGAGGCCGCCCGGAAATTCCGCCGGTGCGACAGCATCCGGGTGCGAGCGATTCGGCTCGGACATTTTCCGCCCGGAGGGGAGTTCCCGTGAATGAGACCCTGGTGACGATCGTCGGCAATGTCGCGTCGACGGTCACGTACGCGCAGACGCCGGCCGGCGTGCCGGTGGCCAACTTCCGGATGGCCACCACCGAGCGCCGCTTCGACCGCGGCACCGGCGACTGGGTCGACGGCGAGACGAGCTGGGTGACGGTGGTGGCCTGGCGATGGCTCGCGACCAATCTGGTGAGCTCGGTGAACAAGGGCGATCCGGTGGTCGTCAGCGGCCGGCTGCGGGTCCGGGAGTGGGGCGAGGAGGACCGCCGCCGGACGTCGGTGGAGATCGACGCCCGGTCGGTGGGCCACGACCTCTCCCGCGGCACCTCCGCCTTCCGGTGGGCCGTCCGCGGACGGTCCGACCGGGAGAAGGGCGGTTCGGATGCGCTCGGTCCCTCCGGCGGCCGACGGGCGGGTGATCCTGCGCCGGTCGGCGAGGCGGTGCCGGAGTGGATCGTCGCCGCGGTGGAGACCCGGCGGGCGGCCGAGCGGGCTACTGCGGGAGCACCTGCGGCAGTTGGCACGGTGTCACCGCCGGTGCTCGCGGGTGCCGCGGGCGGCCCGGGCATCGAGGCCGGCTGACGGGCCGCGATCCCGTCCGCCGCGGCCCGGTCGAAGGATCGACAGGGGCGCCGCAAGGATGGTCCGATGACGATCCGTGGGATCTGGTGAAGCGTCAACCAAAACGGTTGTCCGACGGCTTGATAACGGAACGGCAACGGAACTGTCCTGGTTCAGTACAACTGTGGGAAGTGTCTCAACCCTCAATATGATGCGTCGGGTCCACACATGTGCAGCGGTGTCACAGGGGGCACCGCTTTGCAGGGCGGGCTGCCATCGGCAGAGCCCGGCCCGGAGGGATCACTCATGTTCCACAGCCAGAAGCGGGCTGTCTCCCGCATAGGTACTGTCATGCTCGCGACCGGCATCGCCGTGGCGAGCGGCCTGTCGTTCGCCGGCGCGGCGTCGGCCGACAGCGGCGCGGGCATCACCGCGACGATCCAGCCGACCATGGTCAGCGGGGCCGTCGACACCGGTGGCGGCCACGTGATCCAGGGCGGTCTTTTCACGCTGAAGACGGATGACGGCAAGCTCATCCAGACGTACTGCATCGACATCGACCACGGCGTCAAAATCAAGGACGCGGTCAAGTACCAGGAGTCGAACTGGGCCTCCAGCTCGCTCGGCGCCCCGGGCAAGGAGGAGGCCGCGGGCAAGATCCGCTGGATCCTCGAGCACTCCTACCCGAAGCTCTCCCTCGACGCGGTGAAGGCCGCCGTCGGCATCAAGGGCCAGTTCACCAAGGAGGACGCGGCGGCCGGCACCCAGGCCGCGATCTGGCGCTTCTCCGACAACAAGACCGGGGCCACCCCGGTCGACGCCGAGGCCAAGCAGCTCACCGAGTACCTGGCGGGCAGCAACAACACCGGCCTGAAGGAGGAGCCGGCGCCCTCGCTGGACCTCGACCCGGCGTCCGTGAACGGCAAGTCGGGCAGCAAGCTCGGCCCGTTCACCCTCAACAGCAGCGCCTCGACGGTCAAGCTGGCGCTCTCCGGCGACACCTCCGGCGGCAAGGTCAAGCTGGTCGACAAGGACGGCAAGGCCGTCTCCGACCTCAAGGGCCCGATCGCCAAGGACACCAAGCTGTTCCTGGACGTCCCCGCGGGCACCGCGGCCGGCTCCGCCACCGTCAAGGCCTCCGCCACCACCTCCGTGTCCACCGGCCGCGTGTTCCTCAGCGTCGGCTACACCCCGGAGAAGCACAGCCAGACCATGATCCTGGCCGGCTCCGAGGTGCTGAGCGTCGCCAAGACCGCCAAGGCTGCCTGGACGCAGGCCAAGGGCCCGCTGCTCGAGGCCACCTCCAAGGTCGACTGCACCAAGAACGGCGTCCAGGTCACCGTCACCAACAACGGTGACGAGCAGGCCACCGTGACGATCACCCCGGGCAAGTCCGTCACCGTCGGTGCCGGCAAGACCGAGACCGTGCTCGTCCCGGTCGCCGAGGACGCCACCTACGACATCAAGGTGAGCGGCCCGAACCTGAACGAGGAGTTCAAGGGCATCCTCGACTGCAAGACCACCAGCACCACCGGTGGTACCACCGGCGGCACCACGGGTGGCACCACCACCGGCGGTACGACCGGCGGCAGCACCGGCTCGACCACCGGCGGCAGCCTGGCCAGCACCGGTGGCGGCAGCCACACCGGCATGATCGCCGGCATCGCGGGCCTGCTCGTCGCCGCCGGCGGTGGCGCGGTGTTCGCCCTGCGCCGCCGCGGCCGCCACGGTCGCTCCGCGGCCTGAACCCTCCCGGGTGCGGGCCGTCCCCACGGCAGCGGCACCCGCGGTACGACCCCGGGGTGAGACCCGGGTCGTGACACCGGGCCCGGCCCCGTCCTCCGACACCGGAGGGCGGGGCCGTCGCCTTTCCCGCCCGGAGCCCTGCCCGAGGTCCCGGGAGGACGACCCGCCCGCGGCCCGCGCTCCGGGGCCCGGCCGTGTGACCGGCGGGAGTTCGGGCGGTGCCGTGCGGTGCGGCACAATGGAAGGCTGCAAGCCGAATACACCCGACGACGCCGGAGCGATCTCACGTGGCGGAATACATCTACACCATGCGCAAGGTGCGCAAGGCACACGGCGACAAGGTCATCCTTGACGACGTGACGCTCTCCTTCCTCCCCGGAGCGAAGATCGGCGTCGTCGGCCCCAACGGCGCCGGTAAGTCCACGGTGCTGAAGATGATGGCCGGGCTGGAGCAGCCGTCCAACGGCGACGCCTTCCTCTCGCCGGGCTACACCGTCGGCATGCTCCTCCAGGAGCCCCCGCTCGACGAGTCCAAGACGGTCCTGGAGAACGTCCAGGACGGCGTCAAGGAGGTCAAGGGCAAGCTCGACCGGTTCAACGAGATCGCCGAGCTGATGGCGACCGACTACTCGGACGCGCTGCTCGAGGAGATGGGCCGCCTCCAGGAGGACCTGGACCACGCCAACGCCTGGGACCTCGACGCCCAGCTGGAGCAGGCCATGGACGCTCTGGGCTGCCCGCCCGGCGACTGGCCGGTCACCAAGCTCTCCGGTGGTGAGAAGCGCCGCGTCGCGCTCTGCAAGCTGCTGCTGGAGGCCCCCGACCTGCTGCTCCTCGACGAGCCCACCAACCACCTCGACGCCGAGTCGGTGAACTGGTTGGAGCAGCACCTGGCCAAGTACGCCGGCACCGTCGTCGCGGTCACCCACGACCGGTACTTCCTCGACAACGTCGCCCAGTGGATCCTGGAGCTCGACCGGGGCCGCGCGTTCCCGTACGAGGGCAACTACTCCACCTACCTGGAGACCAAGCAGACCCGTCTCAAGGTCGAGGGCCAGAAGGACGCCAAGCGCGCCAAGCGGCTCAAGGAAGAGCTGGAGTGGGTCCGCTCCAACGCCAAGGGCCGCCAGGCCAAGTCGAAGGCCCGCCTCGCCCGCTACGAGGAGATGGCCGCCGAGGCCGACAAGATGCGGAAGCTGGACTTCGAGGAGATCCAGATCCCGCCGGGCCCGCGTCTGGGCAGCGTCGTCGTCGAGGTGGACAACCTCTCCAAGGGCTTCGGCGAGAAGCTCCTGATCGACGACCTGAGCTTCACCCTGCCGCGCAACGGCATCGTCGGCGTGATCGGCCCGAACGGCGCCGGCAAGACCACGCTCTTCAAGATGCTGCAGGGCCTGGAGACCCCGGACGACGGCAAGGTCAAGGTCGGCGAGACCGTCAAGATCAGCTACGTCGACCAGAACCGCGCCAACATCGACCCGAAGAAGACCCTGTGGGAGGTCGTCTCCGACGGCCTCGACTGGATCAACGTCGGCCAGGTCGAGATGCCGTCCCGCGCCTACGTCTCGGCGTTCGGCTTCAAGGGCCCGGACCAGCAGAAGCCGGCCGGCGTGCTCTCCGGCGGTGAGCGCAACCGCCTCAACCTGGCGCTCACCCTCAAGCAGGGCGGCAACCTGCTGCTCCTCGACGAGCCCACCAACGACCTGGACGTCGAGACGCTCTCCTCGCTGGAGAACGCGCTGCTCGACTTCCCGGGCTGCGCCGTGGTCATCTCCCACGACCGCTGGTTCCTGGACCGGGTCGCCACCCACATCCTCGCCTACGAGGGCGACAGCAAGTGGTTCTGGTTCGAGGGCAACTTCGAGTCCTACGAGAAGAACAAGATCGAGCGGCTCGGCCCGGACGCCGCCCGTCCGCACCGCGCCACCTACAAGAAGCTGACCCGCGGCTGACCGTCCCCGCGACGACAGCCGCCGGCAACGCCGGTGCAACAAGGGCCGGGCAGGCTGCCCCTCGGGGCGGCCGGCCCGGCCACCCGCCCGCGGTCCGGCCGCGGGCGACCCGGAAGTCTGAGGAGATCCTTCGTGGCACGCCACATCTACGCCTGCCCCCTGCGGTGGTCCGACATGGACGCCTTCGGCCACGTCAACAACGTGGTCTTCCTGCGCTACCTGGAGGAGGCCCGGATCGACTTCATGTTCACCCAGGCCGCCGAGGCCGGTGCGGGGGAGTTCGCGGGCGGCTCGGTGGTGGCGCGCCACGAGATCGAGTACAAGAAGCCGCTGGTGCACCGCCCCGCCCCGGTGACGATCGAGACCTGGGTCACCAAGATCGGCGGCGCCTCGCTCACCGTGTCCTACGAGATCAAGGACACCGCGGCGGACGGCACCGAGACGGTCTACGTCAAGGCGTCCACCGTCGTCGTCCCCTACGACCTGGCCGAGGGCCGGCCGCGCCGGATCAGCCCCGTCGAGCGGGAGTTCCTCTCCCGCTTCATGGACGCCGTGCCCGCCGCCGTGGCCGTGGCCTGAGCCGGGCGGTACCAGCGACGTGAGCAGCATCCCCGTGACAGGTCGGCCCGCCGGACTCCTCCTCGCCGAGAGCGGCGGGGCGGCGGACCTCGCCGCGTTCCTGCGCCGGCTGCTGCGCTTCGACCGCGCCGCCGCCGTCCGCCTGCAGGCCGTGCCCGGCCCGGAGTCCGGCGGCGTCCTGGCGGTGTTCGGCCGGCTCCCGCTCGGCACCGCCGGGGTGATCGCCGTCCGCACCGCGCGCCTGGCCGGTCCGACGGCCGGGACGGACACCACCGTCTCCGCCGGGCAGCTGCTGGAGGCCGTGGACGCGGAGGTCGGCAGCGTCGTGGTGCCGCCGGCGGTCACCGGCCCGGCGTGGGCCGGTCTGCTGCCGCCCCGCACCGGCTGGCGGCTGATCGCCGAGCCGCGGGCCTTCGAGGTGCTGCCCGAGGTGTCCGCCGCGGTCGGCGAGTTCCGCCGGCGCAGCGAGGAGGTCCCGGAGCACCACCGTTCGCGGCAGGTGCTGGACGCGCTGGCCGACGAGATCTGGTCGCGTCCGCTGGGTGCGGTGCCGGAGCTTCCGCTGCGCGCCGCGCACGCGGCCTACGTGATCGGCTTCCTGCGGCCCGCGGTGCCGCTGACGGTGCACCGTGCGGGCGGCTGGCTGCGGTTGAGCGCGCCGGCCGGTTCGGTCGCCGTCCGCAGCGCGGCCGCGCCGGGCGCGGGCCTGGGCCTGAGCCCGCTGCGCTGAGGCGGCGCGGCCGGCCCCCGCTCAGCCCGCGGTGTTGATCATCGAGGCGGCGGCGTAGGTCAGGTAGTCCCAGAGCTGGCGCTCGGCGTCCTCGGGCAGGTCCAGCTCGTCGAGGGCGGTGCGCATGTGCCGCAGCCAGGCGTCGTGGGCGGCGCGGTCCACCTTGAACGGGGCGTGGCGCATCCGCAGCCTCGGGTGGCCGCGCTCCTCGCTGTACGTCCGGGGCCCGCCCCAGTACTGCATGAGGAAGAGGGCGAAGCGCTCCTCGGCCGGGCCGAGGTCCTCCTCGGGGTACATCGGCCGCAGCAGCTCGTCCGTGGCGACGCCCTGGTAGAAGCGGTGCACCAGCCGGCGGAAGGTGGCCTCGCCGCCGACCGCGTCGAAGAAGGTCTCCTCGGAAAGCGTGCTCTGCGGGATCTCGTTCACCCGACCATGGTCGCAGACGGCCGCGGGGGCCGTACACCGGTCTTCCGGCCTACGACCCCCGCCGCCCCGGGCACGGCCCGGGGCGTTGCGTCACCCACCGACTACACGTCGTCCCAGTTGAAGAAGCGCCAGGCGATCAGGCAGAGCACGGCCGAGAAGGCCAGCAGTCCGCCCATCGCCGGCAGCGCGTCCATGACGCCGCCGCCGCGGCTGAGCACCGACTGCGAGGCGGTGACCAGGTAGCGCAGCGGGAAGACCTTGGAGACGGTCTGCAGCCAGCCCGGGCTGCCGTCGAGCGGGATGAACGCGCCGCCGAGGAAGGACATCGGCAGGATGATCAGCTGGTTGATGCCGTTCGCCGCCTCCTCGGTCTTGGCGAGTCCGCCGGTGAGCAGGCCGATCGACATGAAGGCGATGGTGGCGCAGAGCACCAGCGGGACGATCAGCCACCAGTTGCCGCTGAGCTTCAGCCCGAAGAACGGCGTGGTGGCGATCGTCAGGAAGATCGCCGTCTGGGCGAGGGCGATCACGCAGTTCACCGCGACCCGGGCGCCGATCACCGCCGGGATGGAGACCGGGGCGAGCCGCAGCCTGCGCAGCACCCGCTTGGTGCGCCAGTTGATCAGGGTGAAGGAGGCGCCGTAGACCGCGCCGGAGGCGATGGCCCAGCCGAGCAGGCCCGGGGTGAGGTACTGGATCGGCTTGAGCGACTGGTCCTCGACCTGGACGGAGGCCATGGTGAACGCCGGCGGCTTGCCGGACGCGGCCTGGTTGGCGGCCTTCACCAGGTTGTCCACGATCGCCTGGACGCTGCCGGCCTTGACCGGGTCGGCGGCGCTGTGGCGGACCACCACCTGGCCGTTCGGGCCCTGCTCGACGAGGGCGTCGATGTCTCCCTTGCGGACCTTCTCCAGGGCGGCGGCCTCGTCGTCGATCTTCGTGACGGTGAGGACCTTCTCCAGTTCCTTGCGGTCCTCGCCCTGCACGGAGTCGAGCACCTGGACGGCGCCGACCTGGGCGACCTTCACGTGCGGGGCGCCCGCGCTCTTGAAGAGCGTGCCGAACATCAGCAGGAAGATCAGCGGCATCAGCAGGGTGAAGAAGAGCGCGCCGCGGTCGCGCACGAAGCCCAGCAGCATGACCCGGGCGAGTCCGACGAAGGCGCTGGCGCGTTCCGGCGCCTCGGGGGCCGGGGCGGCCGGCTCGCGCTCGGTCGCGGTGGGGGCGGTCGCGGTCATGCCCGGTACTCCCGTCCGGTCAGGCGGAGGAAGACGTCCTCCAGGGTGGCGCCGCGGACCTCCAGGCCGCGCAGCGCGTTCTGCTCGGCGAGCACCGACAGCACCGGTGCCGGGACGCGGGTCGACACCGACAGCGAGACGCCGTCGTCCTCCAGGCCGGCCAGTTCGGCGCCGGCCGCGGTGAACAGCTCGCGGGCGGTGTCGGCGGCGAGCAGCCCGGACTCGACGCTGATCCGGACGGTGTCGTCGATCTCCCGGACGAGTGCGGCCGGTGCGCCGGTCTTGAGCACCTTGCCGTGGTCCATCACGGACACCCGGTCGCAGAGCACCTCGGCCTCGTCGAGGTAGTGGGTGGTGAGGACGACGGTGCGGCCCTCGGCGTTGATGTCGCGCAGCAGGTCCCAGAGGTTGCGGCGGGCCTGCGGGTCGAGACCGGTGGTGGGCTCGTCCAGGAAGACGAGCTCCGGGTCGTGGACGAGCGCGCAGGCGATGGACAGGCGCTGCGCCTGGCCGCCGGACATCCTCTCGGTCTGGACGGCGGCGGAGTCGGCCAGGCCGACCTTGTCCAGCATGGCGTCGGCCCGCTTCGGGCCCACGCCGTAGAACGAGGCGAAGGTGCGGATCGTCTCGCGGGCGGTCAGCCGGTTGAAGAAGGACGACGCCTGGAACTGCACGCCGATGCGCGGCAGCAGTGCGGTGTTGCGCGGCCAGGGCTTGAGCCCCAGCAGTTCGACGCGGCCCTCGTCGGGCTCGCGGATCCCCTCCAGGATCTCCAGAGTGGTGGTCTTGCCGGCCCCGTTCGGCCCGAGAATCCCGTAGAACTCGCCCGCCTCGACGGTGAGTGACACACCGTCGACGGCCTGGACGTCCCCGTACCGCTTCCGTATTCCGTCGGCGGATATAGCTGCAGTCATGGTGCATGACATTAGGGGGTTCCGTGTCGGTGCGGTGGTGGTTACCAGGCAAAACCCCGGGAAAACCCGTCGGGCGGGGCCGGTTGGCGACCGGCCCCGCCCGACGGTCCGTCAGGCGCGGTGCAGCGTGATGGTCGTCCAGGCGCCGACGTGGATCCGGTCGCCGTCGTTCAGCGGGATCGCGGTGTGCGGCGGCACCGGGTCGGCGCCGCCGTTCATGGTGGTGCCGTTGGTCGAGTCCTGGTCCACCAGCACCCAGCTGCCGTCGGGCTGCTCGGCGAGCATGGCGTGCAGGTGCGAGGCGCCCGGGTCCTCCGGCGGCACCGACAGGTCGATCTCCGGCACGGTGCCGCGCTGCTGGCTGCGCCGGCCGATCCGCAGCTGGCCGCGGCCGGTCAGCGGGATGCGCCGCTCGGGGCAGTACGGCGGGAAGAACAGCCCCGACGCGTCCGGGCCGCTGCGCGCCATCATGTCGGCGAAGTAGTCCCGGTCGGCGCTGACCACCGCGATCCACTGGGTGCGGACCGGCGGGGGCGGCGGGGCGGCCGGACCGGCGCCGGGGTGGCCCTGCGGACCGTGCGGGCCCGGCTGGCCGTGCGGCGCCTGCTGGCCCGGCCCGGGCGGGGCCAGCCGGAAGGACGTCCCGAAACCGTCGCTGCCCGGGCCGCCGGCGGGGTCGGCGTAGACCGGACCCGTCCGCTCGTAGCCGTCGGGCTCGGCGAACGGCGCCGGGGCCGGCCGGTCGAAGCCCTGCTTCTCCAGGCTGGGCGGCTGGTAGCCGGACGGCGCGGGCGCCGGGGCACCGGCCGGCGGCGGGTAGCCGTAACCGCCGCGCGGCGCGGCCGGCGGGGGCGGCGGCGGAGCCGTGGGCGGGGCCGCCGGGGGCGGGGTGGGCGTCTGCGGCCGCTGCGGCGCGGACAGGTCGTAGTCGTAGCCGCACTCCTCGCAGTACCGGCCGGTCTGCGGGCTGCGGCAGATCGGGCAGGTCACCAGGCCCGCGGTGATGTCCGGGCCGCCGTGCGACGGCTGGCCGTGGCCGTGGCCGTGACCGGGGCCGTGGCCGCCGCCGCCGATGGACAGCCCGCCGAGGCCGCCGCGGCGCTCGTAGGGCGGCTCCTCGTAGGGCGGCTGCCCGTACCCGGAGTCGCGGCCGGCCGGCTCGTAGGGAGGCCGCTCGTAGCCGCCCTGGCCGCCGTACGCCGGACCGCCCGGGGGCGGCCCCGGCGGGGCGGAGGCGGGCGGGGGCGGCGGGTAGCCGGACCCGGCGGGGGCGCCGAACGGCGAGCCCTGGGCCGGCGGGGCGCCCGGGACGGCCAGACCGGGCGGCGGAGTCATCGGGAAGCCGCAGAAGTCGCACCAGTCCTCGGCCTGCGACTCATGGCCCCTAGGGCAGATCGGCATCAAATCCCCCACATCAGCAGGTCCGGCCCAGGGAATCGGCCGGTCATCTCTTCACTCGCACGGTCTTGGTCGACCGGGTCTCGAGTGTCATCGAGTCGGCCTCGCTCACGTTCTTACGGAATCGAACCGTACCCTCCTTCGGATCCACCACGTCGACCACCTTCTCCAGCAGACGGAACGTGCCGTCGTTGCCGGTCACGTGGGCGAGCCGGACGGCCGCGCCCAGCTTGGCGGTGGCCCGGTCGACGTCCCCGGCGCGGTGGGCTGCGAGGCCCTCCTGGATGGACGCGGCCAGCTCGGCCTGGCCGGTGTAGTGGGCCACCTGCTGGTTGATCCGGGTGGAGGAGGCCAGGTCGTCGGTCCACACGGCCCGGACGAGGCCCTGGGAGAGCGTCTCGGCGGTGCCGTCGGGCCGCGGCAGCACCAGGCTGACGCGGGCGGCCAGCATCTCGTCGCCGACGGCGGCGGCCGGCACCTCGATGCAGACGTGGTAGTCGCGGCTCTCGTCGCCCCAGGAGCCGGTCGGGTAGTCGCCGGCCCGGGGGCCGGTGTCGGTGCGGCGGCCGGTGAGGTCCTCGACCGAGGGCGCGACCTGCTTGACGTACTTCACCACGGCGTTGGCCGGGGTCCAGATCCGCAGTGCGACGTCCGCGACCTGCTTGCCCATGGCGGCGGACATCATCGCCCGGAAGTCGTCCGCCAGGCCGGAGGGCTCGGCGACGATGTCGACGGTGCCGAGCAGCGCGGAGGAGATCCGGCGCAGCTCGTCGACCTCCCAGTCGGTGCCGACGCCGCGGCAGTCGGCGGTGAAGTACCCGGCGGCCCGCTCCAGGACGGCCTGCAGCTCGGCGGGCTTTTCGTGCTCGTTGCGCCCGTCGGTGAGCAGGATGCCGTGCCGGATGGAGCGCTCCGGGCGGCTCTCGAAGAGCCGCCGGGCGAGGGCCAGCCAGGTGCCGATGGCGGTGCCGCCCATCGGGGTGAGCTTGCGCAGGGCCGTCCTGGCGGCGGCCCGGGTGGACGGGTCGGCGACCGCCAGCTCGCCGCCGCCCGGGTAGACCTCGGCGGCCTCGTGGGTGCCGGCCACCACGGCGAAGGCGACGCCGTCGCGCAGGGTGTCGATCGCAGCGGCGGTCGCCTCGCGGGCGTTGCGCATCTTGGAGGCCGGGTAGTCCATCGAGCCGGAGCAGTCGATCATGATCACCACGGCGGCGTCGCCGCCGTCGGCGGAGGCGGGCAGCCGTCCGCCGGCGGTGCCGCCGCCCGTGGCGGTGACGGTCACGATCGCGTTGACCTCGCGGGCGCCCTCGGCGAGGTACTCGTTCTGGAAGATGTCGACGTCGAATCGGGGCGCGTTCGGCTTGGCCAGACTTGCCATGGGCTGAGGGCTCCTGTCGAGCGGGCGGGCGGTCCGGTGGGGTCGTCGTGCGGTGGTCGGGTCCTCGTGCGGGCGTGCGGGGCCGCGCCGGTGCGGGCGCGGCGGCGAGGCGCGCCGGCCCGCGGCGCGCCCGGGTGCGGCCGTCCTCAGTCGAGCGGTGCCGGGGCTGGCGGGAAGGGCGGCATCGGAGGTGCGGGCGGCGCCGGGGGCGGCCCGTCCGGCAGGGTGGCGTCGTGTCCCTGCGGTGCGGGGGCCGCCTCGGCGGCGGGCCGCTGCACGGGCAGGTCGAGCAGGGTGGGCTCGTGCTCGGGCTCGCCCGGGGTGATCGGCAGCACCGCGACGGTGATGTTGTCGTGCCCGCCCGCGGTGACCGCGAAGTCGACCAGGGAACGGGCGGCGGCCAGCGGCTGTGTCCGGGCGTCGGCGCGGACGAAGAAGGCCAGGTCGGTGGCGGCCTCCGCGTAGTTCCACAGGCCGTCGGTGCAGATCAGCACCACGCCGGGCACGTGGGGGGTGAAGGCGACGGTGTGCGGCAGGAGCTCCTCGGCGTCGGCGCCGAGCCAGCCGGTGATGGCGTGCGCCCGCGGGTCGGCGTACGCCTCGGCCTCGTCCATCAGCCCGGCGGCCACCATCCGGGCGGCCCAGGAGTCGTCCTCGGTGAGCCGGTAGGGCTCGGCCGACTCGCGGTCGTCCGGGATCCAGTAGGCGCGGGTGTCGCCGACCCAGCCGATGGTGACCAGGCCGTCCGCCGCGATGGCGCTGACGTAGGTGCAGGCGGGCGCGTTGAGTCCGCCGTCCGGCCGGGCGCGGTTCTTGTCGTCGTAGGCGAGCTCGGTGACGGCCCGGGCGGCGTCGGCGATCGCGCGGCGCATCGCGGCGGTCGGGTCGTCGCCGCGTTCCAGCGAGCTGAGCAGCGACTCGGAGGCGGCGTCCACGGCGGTCGCGGAGGCCTCGTCCGGGCGGGCGGAAGAGGAGACGCCGTCGCAGACCACGGCGACGACGGCGGGCCGGCCGCCGGGCAGCGAGGTGCCGGCGACGGTGAAGGCGTCCTCGTTGCGGTGGTGGCGCAGGCCGCGGTCGCTGACGCCGGCGACGCCGGCCATGGCCCGCTCCTGGTGGTCCCGCGGCCGCGGCTGCGCCTTGCCGCAGGACTCGCAGTACCCGTCGGGGGCGAGGCCGGTGGCTCCGCAGTGCGCGCAGGCGCCCGCGGCCGGCCCGGCCGGCTGGAGGTCGGGCACGGTCGCTCCGGGCCCCCGGACGTCGGTCACCACCCGGGCCCCGGCGGGTGCGGCGGGCTCGGCGGTGCTGTGTCCGCACGCGCCGCAGTAGGCGTCGTCCGGGGCCAGCGGCTCGGCACAGCTCGGGCACACGGTCTGCTGCGGCATTGCTCACACCCACGTCCGTGGACGGGCACGGTTGGCCCGTTCCACCATCTCGATCCTCGTTCCGGCCCGGTCGGACAACCGTGCCAACACCCGGTAGGAGTGCTCCAGGGCGAAGCGCAGTTCCCGTTCGCCGGCAGGATGTCCGAGCACTTCGTAGGCCGGGTCCGCGCTGCCCGCGGCGGCCGCTGCGGAGCTGCCCGGGCGGCCCGCGACGACCCAGCCGAGGGCGGCGTCCAGCAGCTCGACGGAGAGCTCCTCGTGCCGCCGGGCGTCCAGACCGAGCGCGGTGATCTGCTCGGAGCAGCGCACCAGGTCGGGGCCGAGCGGGTCGGTCGCCGGACGGTCGCTCAGTCGGGCGCGGACGGCGGCGATCCGTGCCGCGGTGTGGTGCGCGGAGGCCTCCGGCACCGCCTCCAGGGCGGCGACCGCGCCGGCCCGGTCGCCGGCCGCGAGTCGGACCCGGGCCAGCCCGAAGGCGGCGCCGACGTAGCTGCGGTCGGTGGTGGCGACCAGGCGGTGGAACTCGGCGGCGTCCTCGCCGTTGCCGAGCAGTTCGGCGCAGAGGGCGAGGGCCAGCTTGGGCGCGGCCTCGCCGGGGAACGCGTCGTACATCGCGTCGAAGGCCTCGGCGGCGGCCCCGGCGCGGCCGGCGGCGAGGGCGGTGAGGCCGCGGTACCAGACGGCCCGCCAGTCCCCGGGGTGGTCCCGCTCGACGGCGTCGAGGTCGCGTGCGGCGGCCTCCGGGTCGCCGAGTTCCAGGTGGGCGCGCAGGGCCCGCAGGCGCAGTTCCAGCGAGGGCGCGGGGGCGGTGGCGAGTGCGGCCAGCGCCTCGCCGGGGGCGGTGCCGGCCAGGGCGGCGAGGAAGCCCGCGTTCGGGTCGGCGGTGTCCACCCGGGGCACCGGCAGGGCGAGGGCGGCGGCGGCCGGGTCCGGCGGGCCGGCGGCGGGGTCGGTGTCGAGCACCCGGACCTCGGGCCCGAACAGCGTGGAGAGCGCGGGCCGCGGCCGGCCGTCCTGCAGGGCGAGCACCTCGCGCAGGACGCCGGTGAGCTGGTCGGCCATCTCCTCGGCGGAGCCGAAGCGGCGGGCCGGGTCCGGGTCGGTGGCCCTGACGAGCAGTCGGTAGTACGACTCGTAGGCGGCGAACAGCGGGGCCTCGTCGGGGCCGGGCAGGTCGTGCCGGTGGGTGGTGTCGTAGCCGCGGAAGTCGAGGCTGAGCACGGCCAGGGTGCGGGCCACGGTGTAGAGGTCGGAGGCGGGTGACGGTCCGTCGGTGGCGATCTCGGGCGCCTGGTAGCCGACGGTGCCGTAGATCGGACCGTCGTCGTCGAGGCGCCGGACGGCGCCCATGTCGATGATCTTGAGCGAGTCCTCGCTCTGGATCACGTTGTCGATCTTGAAGTCGCAGTACACCAGCCCGCGGGCGTGCAGGTGGCCGAGCGCCGGCAGCGCCTCCAGCGCGTACGCGATCGCCTGCTCGACCGGCAGCGGGTCGCGCCGGCCGTCCGGGGTGCGGCGCTCGTTGGCGATGTCCTTGAGCGACTTGCCGCCGACGTACTCCATCACGATGTAGCCGTCGGTGGCGCCCGTCCGCAGGTCGGGGTGCTCGGCGAAGTTGATGATGCGGACGATGTTCGGGTGGTCCACCTCGGCGAGGAAGCGCCGTTCGGCGAGCGCGACCGCCAGCGCATCCTCGTCACCGGTGTCCAGCAGGCCCTTGAGGACCACCCACTTGTCGCTGACCCGGCGGTCGACCGCCAGGTAGATCCAGCCGAGCCCGCCGTGCGCCAGGCAGCCCACCACCTCGTACTGGCCGCCGACCAGGTCGCCGCGGCGCAGCTTGGGCGTGAACGAGTAGCCCGTGCCGCACTTGGTGCAGAAGCCCTCCGGGCGGCCCGGCTGCTCGCCCTTGGACCGGCCGACCGGCGCGTCGCACCTGGAGCAGAACCGCTTGCGCTCCGGCACCTCCGGGTCCTCCAGCACGGCCGCGGACGGGTCGGGCCGCGGTACCGCGGGCACCGTCACCAGGCCGGCGCCCAGGTTGCCGCGGCGGCCCGTCCCGGCGGTGCCGCCGCTGCTGCGCACCGAGACCGAGCGCCCGGTGCCCGTCCGGGCGGAGCGGTGCGAGCGGGATCGGCCGGACATCGTCCGCGAGGAGCCGGTGCGGGACGAGCCGGCGCGCGCGGAGTCGGGGGAGACCCTGGCCCCGGGCACCCGCGGTGCGCCGGCCTCGGCGGCCAGCCCGCACTCGTCGCAGTAGCCGTCCGCGTCGACGGTGCCCGGGCAGTCCCGGGTGCACCGCCCCGGCGCCGCGCCGGTCGCGGCCGGTGCGGCCGCCGTGCCCGCCGCCCCCGCGGCCCGTCCGGTGCCCGCCGCGGCGGCCAGGCCGCACTCGTCGCAGTAGCCGTCCGCGTCGATCACACCGCTGCCGGAGCACTCCGGCCGCGTGCACGCCTCACCCATCGCTGTCCCCGCCCCCTTCGAACTCCCCCGCCGGCCGGGTGTCCTGCACCGCCGGGGCCTGGTGGTCCTGCCCGTTCCCGCCGTCCGCGACACCCGGACCGTCCGCGACACCCGGACCGTCCGCGACACCCGGACCGGCCGGCAGCGCCGGCGCCGGCCGTACCGCCTGCTGGAAGCGGGCGACCGCCTCCGCGGCGGCGCGCAGGTCGCACGGCGCGCTCCACAGCAGCCAGCGCGCCTTCTCGAACCGCTCGACGACCTCCGGGTCCTCGGTGATCCGCAGCCGCGCCGCCATCGCCCTGTACGCCTCCAGCCGCCCCCGCAGCTCGGCCCGCACCGCCAGCGGCTGGGCCACTTCGGTCAGCGAGTGCCGGGCCCGGGCGAGCTCCTTGGCGGCCGCGTCCTCCAGCGCGTCCAGCAGCGGCCCCAGCCGGTACCACTGGCCGCCGTGCTGGAGTTCCACGGCCTGGCCGATCCGCTCACGGAGCGCCGAGGCCGGGCCCGGCACGGCCGGCACCTCGGTCGCGGCGATCTTCGCCAGCACCTCGCCGCGGGCCCGCCGGGCCTCGGCGAGCGTGGCGTCCGCCCGTTGCAGCAGGTCGGCGACCTGCTGCAGCCGCTCGTGCGACTCGTCGCGCAGCCGCAGCAGCCCCTCCAGCTCCACCCGGACGTCGTCCAGCGCCCGGCCCGCCCGGTCGAAGCGGGCGGTGTCGACCACCCCGGAGACCGTGCCGGCCGTCATCGCGGCCGCGGCCGGCCCGTCCTCGGCGCGCTGCGCGGGCACCCGGGCGGGCCGCCACAGCGCCAGCGGGTCCGAGACCACCTCGGTGCGCTGCGCCGCCAGGTCCCCGGCCAGTTCGGCGAGGTCGTCCGCGAGCGGGTGGCCCCCCGGCCGCACGCCGACCGACAGCGCCAGCATCTGCACCCGGTGCAGTTCGGCGAGCAGCAGGTCGATCCGGGCGGGCAGCGCCGACCAGACCGCGTCCGCGGCGGCGACCACCTCCAGCACCGTCGCGTACCAGGCGTTCATCCGCTCCAGCAGGTCGGCGAGGCTGATCCGTTCGACCAGCCGGGCCGGTGCGCCGAGCCGGGCGCCGCCGTCCGGCAGCTGCCCGCCGGAGACGGTGACCGAGGCCCCGCCGAGCAGTTCGCCGAGCTCCGCCAGTTCGGCGGAGCCGGGCCGGTTGCGGCGCGAGCGGACGGCGCGCGCCGAGGCCAGCGCCTCCGAGTAGCGGTCGAACAGCGACCACAGCACGGACAGGCCCTGCCCGGCGACGGACCACCGCTCCCGGGTGCGCCCGGTGAGGGCGGCCCCCTCCAGCAGCCGGCGGCCCGGATGGTCCTGCAGGTCGAGCAGCGCCGCCTCCACGGCGTCGCGCTCGGCGCCCAGCCGCGCGAGTGCGCGGTCCACCTCCTCCCGGCTCATCGCCGGGCCGGCAGTTCCTGCCAACGGTCCTTCCTCTCCGGTGCGGTCGCCCGGTGCCGGTGCGGCACCTCCCGCGCCCTGCGGCGCGGCCCCCGGTGACGGTGCTTCGTGTGACGGGGCGACGGGTGACGGGACGGTCGGTCGACGGGACGACCGGGTGACGGGGTGACGAGACTACGGCAGGTACGGTGCGGCGGAGGCACCCATGGTGGGCGCCAGCCAGCGCGCGTAGCTGCGCTGCCACCCCCCGCCCGCGCGGTACTCCGCCAGCACCTGGTTCACCCAGGCCACCAGGTCGGGCGCCGACTTGTTGACCGCCACCCCCATGTAGGCGTCCGAGATGCTCTCGTCGAGCACCTGCACGGTCGGGTCCTGCGCGGCCTGCGCGGCGGCCAGCGAACCGTCGGTGAGGGTGGTGTCGACCTGGCCGAGCTGCATCAGCACCAGGCAGTCCAGCTGGTTCTCCACCACCCGCACCGCGCTGGTGCCGCGCGGGTCCCGCTTCAGCTCCGCCTCCGAGGAGGACTGCGCGGCCACGCAGGCCCGCCGCCCCTTGAAGGCCGCGGCCAGCGAGGTCACCCCGGCCGCCCGTGGCACCACCACCTGCTGGCCGGTGCGGAAGTACGGGGCGGAGAAGGCCACGTCCTTCAGCCGCTCGCAGGTGATGGTCATGGTGCGGGTGATCAGGTCCACCTCGCCGTTCTTGACCGCCTCGATCCGGCGGGCGGTGGGCACCGTCCGGAAGGTGATCTTCTCCGGGTCGCCCAGCAGCGAGGCCGCGATCGCGTGCGCCAGGTCGATGTCGAAGCCCTCGATCCGGCCCGTCCGCGAATTGCGGAAGCCCCAGTTGAAGCTGTTCTGGTCGACGCCGACGACCAGTGAGCCGCGCTGCCGGATCCGCCGGACCGCCGCCCCGTTCGGGTCCTCGGCGGGCGGCGCGCTCTTGGTCACGTCGCAGTCCGCGGCCGGTGCCAGCGCGGGCGCGGCAGCGGCCGCCGGGGCCGTTCGCACCGCCGCGGGCGCGGCCGGGGCCGCGAGGCCGCCGGCGAGCAGCCCGGCGGCCACCGCGAGCGCCGCCGCGGCCGCCGCTCCGGCCGTGATGCCCGCCCGCCTGCCGCGGGCCGTCCTCGTGCGCTCCGTCATCCCCCGCCCCCTCACCGGTACTCGGCCAGTCGGCGGCCGATGCCCCTGACCACGCCCGCCGCCGCCAGGACGGCCAGCACGGCCGCCCCTGCGGCGAGCGCCTCGTACCCGCCGGCCACGCCGGAGGTCTTCGCACCGAAGCGGTCCTGCTCGGCCGTGCCCGCGGCGGCCAGCTGCCGGTCCATCGCGGCCCAGGCGGCCTCGGTGGTGGTGTCCGAGGCGACCGCCACGGTCGCCCGCAGCGCCGCCTCGTAGTCGCCGGCCCGGTCGCTGGCGGCGGCCGCGTCGTGCCGGGAGTCCCACTGCGCGAACTGCTTGCGGGCCTCGTCCAGCCGGTGCTCCGCCTCGCCCGCGGGGGCGAGGGCGGCCGCCCGGTCCAGGGTGCCGCCGCCGGCCCGGCCGCCGCCCGGCGTCGGTGCGCCGCCGAGCGACCCGGTGACCGTCTGCCAGCGCTTGCCGTAGCCGTCGCTCGCCCCGCGGGCGACCAGGTTGAGGTTCTCCGCGGCGCGGGCCTGCAGGGCCTCCGTCCGGGCCTGGCCGAGCACCCGCAGCGGCTCGGCGCCCCCGGTGCGGCCCGCGGTCAGCGAGGCGGAGGCGACCGCGCCGCCCACCGCCAGCCACAGCACCGCGGCCAGCACCGCCGCGGAGGCCGCCACCAGGCCCGGGTTGAACACCCGGTTGGTCCGGCGGAACAGCAGCACCTGGTACCCGCCGAGCGCGGCCAGCGCGGCCAGCCCCAGCAGCAGCGCCGCCACGGGCATCGCCCCGGCCGCGTCGAAGTCCTCGTCGAGCTGCCCCGACTCGGCGGCGACCAGCTGCTGCGCGGACGGCAGCATGGTGTTCTGCATCAGCCCCGAGGCGTACCGCAGGTAGGCGCCGCCGAGCGGCAGACCGAGCCGGTTGTCGGCCCGGGCGGTCTCCACCAGGCCAGCGTACTGGGGGAGTTGGCGGCTCAGGTCGTCGATGCGCTGCTGCGCCTCGGAGTTGGCGGCCGTCCGGGCGGCGGCCCGGGTGAGCAGTTCGCCGGCGGTGGCGAGGTCGTCCTCGTACCGCTTGCGCAGCTCGGCCGGTTCGTCGCCGGCGAGCAGGAAGCCGCCGGCCGCGGTGGTGTCGGCGTCGGCGAGGGAGCGGTAGATCTCGGCCGCGTCCCGGCTGAGCGGCTGGCTGTGCCCGACCACCCGGTCGGTGGCCCCCGCCCGCCGGTCGGCCTGCCAGGCCGCCGTCCCCCCGAACAGCAGCACCAGCGCGACCAGTGCGGCGCCGGCCAGCCGCAGCCGGCCCGGCGGGGTGTCCGCCGCGCGCCGCAGTGCGGCCAGCCGCTCGCCGGCGTCCTGCAGCCCGGGCAGCCGTGCCGCGGAGCCGCGCCCTGCCGGCTCCGGCAACGGCGCCGTGCCTTCGACGACCGCCGGTCCCGTCACCCGCCCCACCCCCTGTGTACCCCGTGTCCCCGTGCGTCCCGCGGGACGCCGGCCCCCTGATGCCAGCAGTATGGCCGCCGGATGTGACGACCACACGCGAGTTGTGCCGATCTTGAGATTGCGCCAATGGGCCGATCCGCCCGAACGCGGACGTTCCGTGCGCGCAGCGCCCGGCCGGCCGCTCCGAACCTCCCGCCCGGGGTGCCGCGGGGGCGGCCGTAGCATGGCGGCATGCGTCTGCTCGGCACCATCACCCCGGACCGTCCGCTGCTCGTCGTCGCCGTCCGGGAGGAGGCGGCCCACCTGGGCGAGCGCCTCCCCGTGCTGCTCACCGGCATCGGCAAGATCAACTCGACGGCCGCGCTGGCCACCGTGCTGGCCGGGGGGGTCCGGCCGGCCGAGGTGGTGAACCTCGGGACGGCGGGCGCACTGCGCCCCGGCCTGGCCGGCACCATGCACGAGGTCTCCCGGGTGCTGCAGCACGACATCGACACCCCGGTGCTGCGCGCGCTGACCGGCCGCAGCTACGGCGCGCCGATCACCCTCAACGAGGGCGTCGGCCCGACCCTGGCCACCGGCGACCTCTTCGTCTCGGACGGCGCGGCCCGCGACCGGCTCGCCGAGCGGGCCGACCTGGTCGACATGGAGGGCTACGCGATCGCCACCGTCGCCCGCCGGGCCGAGGTGCCGGTGCGGCTGGTCAAGTACGTCAGCGACGAGGCCGACGACGGCGCGGCGCACACCTGGCGCGAGTCGGTGGACGCCTGCGCGAAGATCCTCGCGGCCTGGGCGGACGAGCACCTCGGCGACCGCTGAGGCGCGCACCGCGCACACGGCGGAGGCCGGGACCGTTGCGGTCCCGGCCTCCGGCCGTTCGTGGCGGCGGGATCAGCCGGTGATCTGCACGCCGGTCAGCGCGGGCACGAACTGGTCCAGCTCGGAACGCCAGTAGCGGGCGACGTTCAGGCGGGTCGCCTTCTGCTCGCCGGGGAAGTGGAACTGCATCGAGCTCCACATCGCGGCCCGCTTCACCTCGGTGATCAGGGTGCGCGCCTGCTCCAGCGGTACCACGTGCACCAGCTCCTGCGGCCGGTTGCTCATCCGCGAGGCGCGGTGCACGACGACCACGCGCTCGGTGAGGGTGACGAAGTAGTACTTCACGAACAGCTGGCCGATCAGGCCGAGCTGGCTCATCAGCCACGGGCTCGGGCCGGTGACGGTGTGGAAGGTGACGACGGGCCGGTCGTTCGGCTCGATCGCCGCGATCGCCTCGGCGACCTGCTCCTGCATGGTGGACTTGCGGATCGCCATCTGGCGCTTCCCCCTGGGGATCGGGTGGGCGCCCCGTGGACGGGCGCCGTACGAAGCCGGGAGCGTAGCGTTCGTGGGACCGTCCTATCAACGTTCAAACCTCCGCACCCGCATTCTTGACCGGCCCTTGACCGGCCGGCCACCCGCGGGACACCGGTGGCCCGCCGCCCGTCCCGGGGTGTGCGGGCCCCGGGGCGGGCGGCGGGAGATCGGGCGCCCGGTGGCCGGGACGCGGCCGCGACCGGACGCCGGGGCGCCGGACGGCCGGTCAGGCGGCCGCCGGGTGCACCGGCTCGTAGGCGGCGCGCAGCCGCAGCTGCGCGCGGTCGTCGGCGCCGATCCGGTCGAGGCCGAGCAGGGCTGCGCCGAGGACGGGCGGTGCCACCACGATCCGCGGCTCGGCGAGCGGCGCGGCGACGGCCAGCCGGGCCGTCACGTTGTCGACCAGCAGCGGCAGCCGGGCGGCGAGCACGCCGCCGCCGAGCACCACCGGGACGGCCTCGTCCAGCAGGCCGAGCCGCCGCAGCGCGACGGTGGCGAAGCGGACGATCTCGTCGGCCTGCCGGTCGACCAGGCCGAGCGCCACCCGGTCGCCCGCCCCGGCGGCGGCGAAGAGCACCGGGACGAGCTCGTGCAGCCGCTCCGCGGCGATCTCGCCGAGGTGCATCCCCTCGGCCACGGCGGTGGCGGAGGGCCGCCCGAAGTGCGCGCCGATCGCCGCGGCGAGCCCGGTCGGCGCGCCCCGGCCGTCCTCGGCCCGGGTGGCGTGCCACATCGCCTCGGCGGCCAGTCCGCCGCCGCCGCCCCAGTCGCCGGTGAGCCGGCCGAGCGCGGGGAAGCGCGCGGTGCGCCCGTCCGGCAGCAGGCCCACGCAGTTGATGCCGGCGCCGCAGACCACGGCGACGCCGCGCGGGCCGTCGGTGCCGGCCCGCAGCAGGCCGAAGGTGTCGTTGGCGACGGCCGCGGTGGTGCCCCACCCGCGGGCCTCCAGGGCGGCGAGCAGCCGCTCCTCCTCGACCGGCAGGTCGGCGTTGGCGAGGCAGGCCGAGACGTGCGCGGCCACCGTGGCGCCGGGTCTCAGACCGGCCTGTGCGGCGACCGACTCGACCAGCGGGGCGAGGCCGCCGACGGCCTCGTCGGCGCCGTCGAGCTGCGGCTGGAAGCCGCCGCCGCGGGCGGAGCCGAGCACCGTGCCGTCGGCGGCGACCAGCGCCACGTCGGTCTTGCTGTTCCCGGCGTCGACGGCGAGGACGCCGGGGAGCGGGGCGTCGTGCTGGCGGTTCATCGGTTCTCCCCGGGGTGGTGCGAGGCGGTCATCGTCGGGTCACGCCCAGCCGAGGTGGGCGCGGTTGTGGGCGATCAGCCGGTCGGTGAGCCGGTCGGCGAGGTCGATCTGGCCGACCAGCGGGTGGGCGAGCAGGGCGTCGAAGACCCGGTCCCGGCCGCCCTTGAGCGCGGCGTCCAGCGCCAGGTGCTCGTAGGCGGTGACGGCGGCGATCAGGCCCGCGTAGAGCGGTTCGACCGGGCGCTGCGGCAGCGGGCGCACGCCCTGCGGGTCGACCTCGGCGGGCACCTCGATCACCGCGTCGTCGGGGAGGAAGGGCAGCACGCCGTCGTTGCGGGTGTTGACCACCTGGACGCCCGTGGTGCCGTCGGTGCCGAGCAGCGCGGCGATCAGCTGGACGGCGGCCTCCGAGTAGAAGGCGCCGCCGCGCTTGCCGAGCAGTTCGGGCTTGGTGTCCAGGGCCGGGTCGGCGTACATCTCGAGCAGCTGCCGCTCGATCGCGGCGACCGCGGCGGCCCGCGAGCCCTGCACCCTCAACTCCTCGACCACCAGGTCGTGCTGGTAGAAGTAGCGCAGGTAGTAGGAGGGCACCACGCCGAGCCGGCGGACGACGTCGAGCGGCAGGTGCAGGTCGGCGGCGATCGCCTCGCCGTGGCCGGCGAGCAGTTCCGGCAGCACCTCGCGGCCGGTGGCGGCGCCGGGGGCGTCGAGCAGGGTGACGCCGCGCTCCCAGGTGAGGTGGTTGAGGCCGACGTGGTCGAGGCGGACGCGCTCGGGCTCGACGCCGAGGTGGCCGGCGAACTTCCGCTGGAAGCCGATCGCCACGTTGCACAGGCCGACGGCCTTGTGGCCGGCGGTCTGCAGGGCGCGGGTGACGATGCCGACCGGGTTGGTGAAGTCGACGATCCAGGCGTCCGGGTTGGCCCGGCGCACCGTCTCGGCGATGTCCAGCACCACCGGGACGGTGCGCAGCGCCTTCGCCAACCCGCCCGCGCCGGTGGTCTCCTGGCCGACGCAGCCGCACTCCAGCGGCCAGGTCTCGTCCTCGTTGCGGGCGGCCTGTCCGCCGACCCGCAGCTGCAGCAGGACGGCGTCCGCCCCCTGCACGCCGACGGCGACGTCGGAGGCGGTGGTGACCCGCGCGTCGTGGCCCTGCCGGGCGAAGATCCGCCGGGCGAGGCCCGCGATCAGCTCCAGCCGGTCGGCGGCCGGGTCGACCAGGACGAGCTCGCCGATCGGCAGGGTGTCCCGTAGTCGGGCGAAGCCGTCGATCAGCTCGGGTGTGTAGGTGGAACCGCCGCCGACGATTGCCAACTTCAGTGCGGACATCAGCCCTTGACCCCTGTCAGTGTCACGCCTTCGATGAAGGCCTTCTGTGCGAAGAAGAAGAGGATGATCACCGGCGCCATCACCAGCAGGGTGGCGGCCATGGTGAGGTTCCAGTCGGTGTGGTGGGCGCCCTTGAACGACTCCAGGCCGTAACTCAGCGTCCAGGCGCCCGGGTTCTCGCTGGCGTAGATCTGCGGGCCGAAGTAGTCGTTCCAGCAGGAGAAGAACTGGAAGAGCGCGACCGCGGCGATCGCCGGCCGGGCCATCGGCAGGACCACCCGCAGCAGGGTGCGGACGTCGCCGCAGCCGTCGATCCGGGCGGCCTCCAGGTACTCGTTCGGCACGGTCAGCAGGAACTGCCGCAGCAGGAAGATCGAGAACGCGTCGCCGAAGGCCATCGGCACCACCAGCGGCCAGAGCGAGCCGGTGAGGTGGAGCTGCTTGGCCCAGAACAGGTACATCGGGATCACGGTGACCTGCGGCGGCAGCATCATCATCGAGACCACCGCCATCAGGGCGAGCCGGCGGCCGCGGAAGCGGAACTTGGCCAGGGCGTACGCCACGGGCAGGCTGGAGACGACGGTGAGCACGGTGCCGAGGCCCGCGTACAGCAGGCTGTTGCGCCACCAGGTGAGGAAGCCGGGGGTGCGCCAGACCTGCGCGTAGTTCTCCCAGTGCCAACTCGTGGGCCACAGCTCGGAGGTGAGCGCCTGACGGTCGCTCATCACCGAGGTGAGCAGCACGAAGACGAAGGGCAGCAGGAAGAACAGGGCGGCGGCGATCGCCAGCGAGTGCACGGCGACCCATTCGAGGGCGGCGCGGCGGCGGGCGGTGCGGGCGGCGGCCGTCCGGGCGCGGGCCGGCAGCGGCAGGGCGGGGTTGAGGGTCACGGCTCAGTCCTCCACCAGGCCGGAGCCGCGCCGCAGCAGCAGGGCGGTGAAGGCCGTCGAGATCGCGAACAGGACGAGGGCGGCGGCGCAGGCGGTGCCGGTGTCGAAGCGCTGGAAGCCGAGGTTGTAGACCATCTGCGGCAGGGTCCAGGTCGAGCCGTGCGGGTAGCCGGGCTCGAACTGCTGGCCGGAGCCGCCGATCACGCCGCTGGCGACCTTCCCGGCGACGATCGCCTGGGTGTAGTACTGCATGGTCTGGATGACCCCGGTGACCACGGCGAACAGCACGATCGGGGTGATGTTCGGCAGGGTGACGAAGCGGAACCGCTGCCAGGGCCCCGCGCCGTCGAGCTCGGCGGCCTCGTACTGCTCCTTCGGCACGTCGAGCAGCGCCGCCATGAAGATCACCATCAGGTCGCCGACGCCCCACATGGCGAGCAGGGTGAGCGCGGGCTTGGACCAGTCGGGGTCGGTGAACCAGCCGGGCTGCGGCAGGCCGAGGTCTCCGAGCAGGTGGTTCACCGGGCCGGTGCCGGGGTTGAGCAGGAATGCGAAGGCCATCGTGGCGGCCACCGGCGGGGCGAGGTAGGGCAGGTAGAAGGCGGTGCGGAAGAAGCCGGCGCCCGTCCGCACCTTGGTGATGAGCACGCCCACGCCCAGGCCGAAGGCGACCCGCAGGGTCACCATGACGGCCACCAGCCACAGGGTGTTGCGCAGGCCCTGCCAGAAGAACGGGTAGTGCGCGAAGAGGTACGTCCAGTTCTTCAGGCCGTTGAAGGTGGGCGCGGTGAAGCCGTCGTACTTCATGAACGAGAAGTAGGCGGTGGAGACCAGCGGGTAGGCGAAGAACAGGCCGAAGCCGATCAGCCAGGGGGAGAGGAAGGCGAGGGTGCGGGCCCGCTCCCGGCGGCGCTTGCTGCGCAGCGCCGCCGGCCGGGGGGTGTCGGTGAGTGCCATGGCGCGTCCGTCACTTGGCCTGGTCGATGGCCGCGTCGATCTCCTTGGCGGTGGCGGCGAGCCCGGCCTTCAGGTCGGTGAGCCGGCCGGACTCGTACTCGTAGCCGAGGTTCTGCAGGGAGACCTGGTACGCGCCGCCGTTGACCGAGGCGGGCGTGGTCGAGGAGTTCGGGTTCTTCGCGATGGCCAGGAAGGTGCGGAAGTTGGCGTCGGCGTCGAGCTCGGGCGAGTCGAGCGCGGCGAAGGTGCTGGGCACGTTGTGGATCGCGTTGGCGAAGCCGACGACCGCGCCGGTGTCCGTGGTCAGGTACTTGACGAGCTGCCAGGCGGCGGTCTGCTTCCGGCTGCCGTTGGCGATGCCGATGATGGTGCCGGTCTGGTAGCCGCGGCCGTAGGAGGCCGCCTGGTCGTCCGGGACGGGGAAGGGCGCGGTGGCCCACTCGAAGGCCGGCTTGTCCTCGGCGAGCGAGGCGGTGCGCCACTCGCCGTCGATGGCCATCGCGACCTGCCCGGTGGTGAACGGGTTCTTGGCGCTGAACTCGTCGCCGAAGCCGGTGCGGTACTTCTCCAGCTTCTCGAAGCCGCCGAGCTTGTCGACCAGGCCCTTCTGCCAGGCGAACATCGCGGCGACCTTCGGGTCGGCGGCCACGTCGGACTTCCCGTCCTGCCCGAAGTAGCCGGCGCCGTACTGGCCGAGGAAGTGCGAGGGGGTGGACTCGTAGCCGTGGTAGTTCGGCATGAACCCGAGCTGCTGGTAGCCGTCGCCCCGGGCGGTCGTCAGCTTGACGGCGTCCGCCTCGAACTCGGAGAAGGTCTTCGGCGGGGCGGTGATGCCGGCCGCGGCGAAGGCGGCCTTGTTGTAGTAGAGGCCGTAGGCGTCGCCGAGCAGCGGCAGCGAGCACTGGTTCCCGCGGTAGCCGCTGTAGGAGAGCATCGCGGCGGGGAAGGTCTTCGCCGGGTCGATGCCGTCCTTCTTCAGGAAGGGCGTCAGGTCGGCCCAGACCTTGGCGGAGCAGAACTTGCCGACGTTGTCGGTGGTGAAGGACGAGACCACGTCGGGGGCGTCGGCGCCGCCGGCCCGCAGGGCCTGCTCGCTCTTGTCGTCGGCGATGTTGCCGACCACCTTGACGTGGATGTTGGGGTGGAGCTTCTCGAAGGCGGCGATGTTGGCGTCGATCGCCTTGGTCTCGTTCTCCTGGCTCCAGCCGTGCCAGAAGGTGATGGTGACGTCCTTGCCCTCGGCGGAGCCGTCGTCCCCGCCGCCCTGGGGGGTGCCGGTGCAGGCGGTGAGCAGGGCGAGGGCGGCGGCGGCACCGGTGGCGGCGGCGAGCGTCCGGCGGGTTCTGCGCGGGGTGTGCACTTCGGGTCCTCCTGGGGGACGCGGGCAGGGGGCATCGCCCCTCGGCCCGTGTGCGGGAGACGGTGGCGTGGCGGTGGTGCGGGTCAGTGGGTGGTGAAGGCTGCTTCCCGGGCGGTGGCCAGGGCGCGCTGCAGCGCGCCGTGCAGGACGGGGGAGCCCGGGACGGTGCTGCGGCGCACCTCGGGACGGGGGATGGAGATCAGGGCGAGCGCCTCCTCGACGAGGGCGCGCAGCCGCTCGCCGCCGGCGGTGGGGATGCCGCCGGAGAGCACCAGCAGTTCGGGGTCGACGACGGAGACGATGACGGCGAGGCCCACCGCGATCCGCTCGGCGAGCTCCGCGAGGAAGGCGTCGCCGTCGCCCTCGGTCCGCAGGGCCAGGTCGACGGCCTCCTCGGCGGTGCCGGCGGCGAGGCGGTGCGCGGCGGCGAGCTCCAGGACGGCGTCGGCGCCGGCGAGCTCCTGGAAGCCGCCGGAGTTGCGCCGCCGCACGTCGCGGACGACCGGGGCGCCCGGCACCGGCATGTAGCCGACCTCGCCGGCACCGCCGGTGAAGCCGCGGTGCAGCCGCCCGGCGATGACGATCGCGGCGCCGATGCCCTCCTCGGCCCAGAGCAGGACGAAGTCCTCGCAGCCGTGCGCGGCGCCGAGGGCCTGCTCGGCGATCGCGGCCAGGTTGACGTCGTTCTCGATCGAGAACGGGGTGCCGAGCGCGGCCTCCAGGTCGGCGAGCAGCCGCGGGGAGTGCCAGCCCGGCAGGTGGGAGGCGTAGCGGAGCTTGCCGGTGGCGGGGTCGAGGGCGCCGGGCACGCCGATGACGACCTGGTCCAGGCTGCCGTCGGCGAGACCGGCCTCGCGGACGGTGGCGGCGAGGGCCTCGCCGACCTTCTCGACGGTGCCGGCCGCGGACCAGCCCTTGGTGGCGACCTGGTGCTCGGCCAGCGTGGTGCCGGTGATGTCGGCGACGGCGATCCGCACGTGGGTGGTGGTGACGTCCAGTCCGGCGACGTACCCGGCGGCCGGGTTGACCTGGTAGAGCTGGGCGTTCGGCCCGGGCCCGCCGGCGGTGGTGCCGACCGGCACGACGAGTCCGGCGGCCTCCAGCCGGGTCAGCAGCTGGGAGGCGGTCGGCTTGGAGAGGCCGGTGAGGGTGCCGATCTGGGTTCTGGAGAGCGGGCCGTTGGCGAGCAGCAGTTCCAGGGCGGCGCGGTCGTTGATCGCGCGGAGCAGGCTCGGGGTGCCGGCGAGCGGGGGGCGGGTGGTGTCGGTCACGGCTCGATCCTCCTCTGCGGGTCCGGCCCGGTCACCTGCGGGCCCGGCAGGTGGCGCGGCGAACTGTTAGGAAAGTTTCCAATTGCTTCGAGAGGACCGTAGATCCCGGCCGGAGCAGGTGTCAATGACCCGATGTCGAAGCGTTACCCCGGGTACGCGGCCCGGGCATGCCAAGGGCCCCGCTCCCACCCGGGAACGGGGCCCTGCCGGAGTCGCACCGCCAGGGGCGCGCCGGCGCCTCGAAGACGGCTCCTGCGGCTACTCGACCGACTGCGCCGGTATCGGCTTGACCGCGGCGGACTGCGGCGACAGCGGGTCCGACAACGCCGAGGGCGCCGCGATCTCCGCCGCCGGGACGGCCGCGACCGGTGTCGCCGACACCGTCACCGCCTCCTCCTTGAGCTTCACCCCGGCCTCGTCGAAGGCCTGCTTGAGCCGCTGCCGCAGCGCCCGCGCCACCTGCGGCGACTTGCCCGGCGTCGTCCGCGCCTCGACCTTGAGGACCAGCGAGTCGGTCGCCACCGAGTCCACGCCCAGCACCTTGACCCGGCCCCAGATCAGCTCGTCGTACGGGGTCTCCTTGGACAGCTGCTCGGCCGCCTCGGTGATCAGCGCCTCGACCCGGAGGAGGTCCTCCTTGTAGCCGACCTGGACGTCCACCGTGGCGGTGCCCCAGCCCTGGCTCATGTTGGCGATCCGCTTCACCTCGCCGTTGCGGATGTACCAGATCTCGCCGCCCGCGCCGCGCAGCTTGGTCACCCGCAGGCCGACCTCCAGCACCGTGCCGGAGGCCACCCCGGTGTCGATCTCGTCGCCGACGCCGTACTGGTCCTCCATGATCATGAAGACGCCGGACAGGAAGTCGGTCACCAGGTTCCGCGCGCCGAAACCGATCGCCACACCGGCCACACCGGCACTCGCCAGCAGCGGTGCGAGGTTCACGCCCAGCGCCGACAGCACCATCAGTGCGGCCGTGCCGAGGATGGTGAACGAGGCCACGCTGCGCAGCACCGAGCCGATCGCCTCCGACCGCTGCTGGCGGCGCTCGGTGTTCACCACCCCGCTGTTGGCCAGCAGACCGCCGAGGCGGCCCGTCTCCTCCTCGTCCTCCGAGGGGCGGCCCATCCGCGCCACCAGCTGCGATATCAGCTTGCGGACGACCGCGCGCAGGACCAGCGCGAGGACCACGATGAAGACGATCCGCACACCGCCCTCGACCCAGCTCTGCCAGTTCTGGTCGAACCAGCTGGCGGCCTGCTTGGTGGAGGCCGTCACCTCCTCGGCGCTGGTCGGCAGCTTCAGGTCGAGGGTGGGTTGGGCTGGCGAAGGGGTGGCTTCGGCCAGGAGGCCGGTGACACCGGAGCGGAACACGTGCGGGCCTTCCGTGGTGCGGGGTACGGCCGGCGCGCGGCACCGGCACGGCCCGGCTGGCGGACCGTCCCGTCCAACCCTAGCGGCCCGCACGGGCACCCCCGGACGGCCCGTCAGCCTGCCCCGGCCCCCGCGCACGCCCCCTCACCGGCGGCGACGCGTGCACCGGGCCCGGCGCGCGGGCATACGTCCTATGACGGATTCCACATCCGGTCCGTTACACAGGAGTGGTGGCGCCGTACGAAGGCGTAAGGCGACACTGGGGGAGATCGCGCCGCAATGCGATCACCCGCTCGTCCCGGCGCGAGCCACGCGCCGCAGGCGTCCAAGGAGGCATCCGTGCCGCATGTCCTGGTCCTCAACGCGTCGTACGAACCACTCGGAGTGGTCTCCACCCGCCGCGCCCTCATCCTGGTCCTCAACCACAAGGCGGTCAGCCTGGAGGACTCCGGAACCACACTGCACAGCGCCACCACCACCGTGACGGCACCGTCCGTCGTCCGTCTGACCCGCTTCGTGCGGGTCCCGTTCCGCGGGCCCGTCCCGCTCACCCGCCGCGCCCTGTTCGCCCGCGACCACGGGCGCTGCGTGTACTGCGGGGCCGCCGCGACCAGCGTCGACCACGTCATTCCGCGCAGCCGGGGCGGCCAGCACCGGTGGGACAACGTGGTGGCGGCCTGCCGCCGCTGCAACCACGTCAAGGCCGACCGCCACCTCACCGAGCTCGGCTGGCGGATGAAGCGCGCCCCCGCCCCGCCCAGCGGCCTGGCCTGGCGGGTCATCGGCACCGGCATCAAGGACCCCCGCTGGCGCCCCTACCTGGAGCCCTACGGCGGCCTCGACCAGTTCCGCGAGTACGAGCACCACGACCATACCGACCACGCGGGTGCCCTGCCGGCTCCGGCCACGAGGACCCACCCGACCCGCCGCCGCGGAGAGCCGGAACCGCTCTCCGCCTGACAGACAAGGGCCTGCCCGTCACACTTCGGTACGCCTCATGGGCCGCCGGCGCACCCCCAGCGGGAGCGTCGGCGGCCCGCCGTCTGCCATCCCTGGAGCCCGCACCGTGCCGCCCGAGAGCCGCCCCCGCGCCACCGGCCCCCACCCCTTCGACGCCGTCCCGTTCGACGCCGTCTCCTTCGACGGCGACGACACCCTCTGGGACTTTGCCGCCGCGTTCGCCCCGGCCATCGCCCACGCCGCCGACCTGCTCGGCGCCGAGCTCGGCGGCCCGCCCGTGGAGGTCGACTGGCTGCAGCGGATCCGCGAGGAGGTCGCCGCCGACCTTCCCGGCGCCACCCTGCCCGAGCTGCGCCGGGCCGCCTTCGCCGAGGCCGTCCGCCGCCGCGCCCCCGGCCGCCCCGAACTCGCCGACCGGATGTTCCTCGCGTTCATGGCCGCCCGCGCCCGCTCCACCCGGCTCTTCCCCGAGGTCGCGGAGGTCGTCGCCGCCCTCGCCGCCCGGATGCCGCTCGCGCTGACCACCAACGGCAACGCCGAACTCTCCTGGACGGGCCTCGACCCCTACTTCAGCGCGGTCGTGCGCGCGGTGGACTGCGGCCGCTCGAAGCCCGACCCGGCGATCTACCTGATCACCGCCGAGCGGCTCGGCGTCGAGCCGGCCCGCATCCTGCACGTCGGCGACCACCCCGTCGAGGACGTCGACGGGGCCCTCGCCGCCGGGTTCCAGGCACGGCTGATCGACCGGACGGGCCGCACCCCCGGCGCCCTCACCTCGCTGGCCGAGCTGCTCAGCCGGTGACGGCGTACAGCTCGACGCCCCACAGCGAGTAGCCGTACTTCGTCGCCCGGGTCACCCCCTGCACGCGCAGGAAGCGGGTGCCCGGCGCGTCGAAGCGCACCGTCTCCGTGCCGCCCCCGCCGTCGTCCACGGTGGCCACCGTCGTCCAGGTCACCCCGTCCGCCGAGGTCTGCACCTTGTAGACGGCCGCGTGCGCGTCCTGCCAGTGCAGCACCGCCGAGCCCAGCCGCGCCGCCTGCGGCAGCTCCAGCTGCACCCACGCGCCGTCGGAGGCCGGCGAGGACCAGCGGGTCCGCGGGTCGCCGTCGTTGATGTTGGAGGCCGGGAAGGCCGGCGTCTCGTCCGCGGACGAGGTGGCGGTCGCGCCGCGCGCCAGGTCCGGTCCGCCGGCCGGCGGCACCACGTGCACCAGCAGGTCCTGCCGGACGGTCAGCGTGCCCGCGGTGAACGTGACCGGCAGCCGGTAGGTGCCCGAGGGCGTCCCGGCGGCCGCCACCACCTGCAGCGGCACGCCCACCCGGCCGCCGCGCGGCACCGCCACCGCGGTGCCCTGGGTGACGGTCAGCCCCTTGGCGACCGCCGGCACCTCCACCTTCAGCTCGCCGCTGGTGCCCTCCGGCCGGCCGGTCTCCAGCACCGCCTTCGTCACCTGCGGCACGGCCTGCCCGGTCACCACGTCCAGGCTGGAGTCCGAGAGGCTGAGCCGCGCCGCCGGGGTGTCCGCGTACCAGGGCACGATCTGGTTGACCACCGGCGCCTGGAAGCCGG
The DNA here is from genome assembly GCF_040683455.1 of Kitasatospora sp. NPDC093679. Lineage (NCBI taxonomy): Bacteria > Bacillati > Actinomycetota > Actinomycetes > Kitasatosporales > Streptomycetaceae > Kitasatospora > Kitasatospora sp. NPDC093679. Next base: position 38,542 of record NZ_JBFBDW010000034.1, on the reverse strand, counting down.
GCGCCCACACCAGCCGGATCGCGTCGGCCGGGCGGCCGCCCGCCGGGAGCTCGTTGTAGCCGGGCTTCAGCGTGCCGATCGCCGTCCAGAGGCCGTCCGCACCGCGCACCGCCACCGTCGCGACCGCCTGCACCGTCGGGTCGGTCAGCACGGTGACCCGGTCCAGCGGGCGGGCCGAGCCCAGCTCCACCGTCAGCGGCTCCGAGGCCGCCGTCGGCGCGTCCGCGGCGCGGAACGCGGTGTCCGGGTCGCCGTCCAGCACCGCGTCCGGCGAGGAGCCCGGCGCCGCGGCCGGGCCGGTCACCACCGCCGGCGTGTCGTCCGGTGCCGCGACCGAGAACTCCCGGACGGCCACCGCGGTCTTCTGCGCCGTCCGCGCGCGCAGCCGCACCGCCTTGGCCACGGTGCCGGCCGGGGCGGTCACCGACACGCTCTTCTGGCCGTGCACCACCGCCAGCTGCTTCCAGCCGCCGCTGCCGGTGGAGTACTCCAGCACCCCGTCGCGCAGGTAGTCGTCGGCCGCGCTCGCCGCGTCCGGACCGTCGCCCCACGAGCCCATCAGCACGGTCACCCGGCCGAGCGGGCGGCCGTTGCCGAGGTCCAGGCCGACCGCGTCGCCGACCTGCGGCGGGGACGCGCTCCAGTAGAAGGTGTCCGCGGCGCCGTCCGTCATCAGCGCCGGGCCGTGGTCGTTGGCCGTGCCGATCGTGGTCGTCGGGGTGCCCGAGCCTGCGTCCACGCCGGCCCAGGTGTCCGCGTCCTTCAGCGCCCGCTCCAGGAACGGGTCCAGCACCCCGGCCCCGAGCGTCACCGTGCCCTGCCCCAGCTGCTCGCGCAGCTGCCGCAGGTCCACCCGGGCCTGCCAGGCCGCACTGCCGTCGCCGCCGCGCTGCGCCAGCAGCATCGCGACCGCCGCCTGCCCGGCCCGCCCGTAGGTGGCCAGCCGGACGAGCCAGGGGCCCGCGTCCTGCGCCACCGCGTCGCCGGCGAGGGCCTGCGGCGCCCCCGCCATGGTCGCGAAGGCCTCCTGCAGCGGTGCGGCCGCCGCCTGCAGCGCCGCGTGGTCCGGGGTGCCGCCCGAGGACGGCTCCAGCGCCGTCCAGAAACGCTCCATCAGCGGCGCCAGGTAGCCCGACTCCCGCTTGTCCAGCGGCGAGGACGAGCTGTTCCCGGCCAGGGCGGCGAGCGCCGCCTCGGCCGCGCCGCCGCCCGACATGGCGTGCACCGCCTGCTTCACCGAGTCCTCGGCGCGGTAGCCCTCGGGCTTCCAGCCGAAGTCGGCGGCGGTCGCCAGCGGCAGCCGGGACGCCACCGGCTGCGCCATCGCCGCGGTCAGCAGCACCGCCGACCGGGTCGCCACCGCGGGGTCGCGGCTGGTGTAGCCGCCGAGGAACAGCCGGTCCGGCGTGGAGTCGTTGACCGGGTAGTTGTCCATGGTCACCAGCGGGCGGTCGAACAGCGCCGCGGTCTGGGCCAGCTGGTCGCCCGTCACCTTGGGCGCGATCACCGCGCCGCCGCTCCACGCCACCTGCACGCCCGCCGGCAGCGCAGCCGCCAGCGCCTTGCGGTACGGCGTCGCGCCCTGCTTCTGGTACTCCGTCGGCACCACCGACAGCGGCGCCAGCTCCGGGTGCGCCGCGATCAGCCGCGTCTGCACCTTCGCGGCCAGCTCGGCCTGGGCCTTGGCCGCCGCGGCCGGGCCGGTGCCGTAGGTGCGGCGGTCGCCCGGGCAGTGCCACTCGTCGTAGCTGACGTCGAGGAACTGCAGCTGGAAGGCGCCGAAGCCGAGCCTGCGCAGCCCGTCCAGCTTGGCGACCAGCGCGTCCACGTCCTTGCCGGAGCCGTAGCAGAACGACTGCCCCGGGTCGATCGAGTAGCCGAGCACCACGTGGTTGTCCCGGGCCCGCGCGGCGAGCCGGCGCAGCGCGTCCTGCTGCGCCTGCGGGTAGGCCTCGCGCCAGCGGGAGGTCCGGTACGGGTCGGCGCCGGGCGCGTACAGGAAGAAGTTCTGCTTGGTGCGGCCGAGGAAGTCGAGCTGCTCCAGGCGCTCCGCGGTCGTCCACGGGGTGCCGTAGAAGGACTCGGCGGTGCCGCGGACGGGCGCGCCCGTCGGCCAGTCCCGCAGGACGACCCCGGGGAAGCCCCGGCCGGCCTCGGCCGGGCCCTGGCCCTGGCCGCTCTGGATCGGCGCGAGCAGCTGCCGCAGGCTCTGCGCCGCGTAGAAGGTGCCGGTCGCGTCGGCGCCGGACAGCACCACCGCGCCGTACGTGCCGCCGCCCGCGGCGGGCAGCTGCCCGGCGGCCAGGACGTAGCCGCCGGTCGGCAGCCCGGTCACCGACACCTCCGAGGCGGCCCGTCCGGCGGCCGCGGCGAGCCGGCGCAGCACCTGGTCGGTGTCGCCGCCGGCGCCCTCCCCGGGTCCGCCCACGTACACCACCAACGAGCCGGCGGCGGGGCTGACGGAGGGGTCGGCCTCGACGATGTCGGTGGCGCCCGCGGCGCCGAGCACCTGCCGGACGGCCGCCAGGGCGGGGCCGTCGACGCGGCGCGGCGCGACCAGGGCGACGGTGTCGGGCACCGCGACGGCGCCGCCCGCGGCCTGCAGCTGCTGCGGGCGCGGGTAGACCTGCGGTTCGGTGATCGAGCCGAGCGGGGTGACCGGGGCGCTGGTGACGGGGCGGTCGCCGATCGACGGTGCGGCGAGGGCGGCCGGACCGGCCAGCAGACCGCCGACCACGGCGGCCGCGGAGAGCGTCGCGGCGAGCTGCAGGGCGCTGCGGCGGCGGCCGGCGGGGGTGCGCCGTTCGGCGCGGACGGAGGCGAGCAGCGGCTCGGTGCCCTTGATGTCGGCGATGAAGCGGTCCGCGGCCCGGGGCGCCAGCTGGCGCGCCGTCCGGGCGGCCGTCCGGCGTGCCGTCAGCGCGGCCGGATGGTTCAGGAGTTCGCGCAGCGCGGGGCTCTGGTCCAGCTGCTGCCTCAACCGCCGCCCGGCGGCCACCGACACCCGTGCCTGCACCGGACCTCCTCCACGCCCCGGACAGCCGGTCCACCGGGCCCGCCACCCGGTCACCGCCGTACCCGCCTCAGCGGGCCAGCCCACCAGGTGACCGGCCGGGTGTCAACGCCGGTGGCGGGTATGTCCGATTTGCTCTTTCCGGGAACGGGGGCGGCCCCGGAGCGGACATCCGCTCCGGGGCCGCCGGGTGTGCTCTGCGATCAGCTGCCGGGCAGCGAGGCGGTGAGCACGGTGCGCAGCGAGCCGAACGACCAGCGCTGGGCCGGGCTGCCGTTGCAGGTCCAGACCTGCAGCGGGGTGCCGTTCGTGGTGCTGCCGCCGGGCACGTCCAGGCAGCGGGCGGTGGCCGGGTTGTAGAACCCGCCGTTGCCGGTGGGCAGCCACTGCTGGTTGGCGCCGCCGTTGCAGGTGAACAGCTGCACCTTGGTGCCGTCCGCCGCGACGTTGTTGTAGGCGTCCAGACACCAGCCCTGGTTGGTGATGGTGCCGGTGGCGTTCAGGCTCCACTGCTGGGCCGGGGCGGAGTTGCAGTCCGTGATCTGGACGCGGTTGCCGTTGGCCAGCGTGTTGTAGTCGTTGTCCAGGCACTTGCCGGCACTGGTGCCGGACAGCACGGCGGTGGCGGCGGCGGTCTCCATCGGCGCCGCGTACTGCAGGACGGACAGTTCCGCGACCGAGCCGCTGAACCAGCTCGCGGCGGCCCCGTTCTGCTTGGCCCGGCCCACGGCGAGAGGCTGCGTGCTGGTGAACGCGGGGCTGTGCCCGCCGGTCGAGGCGAGGGCGCCGTCCACGTACAGCAGCAGTTCCTTGGTGGCCGCGTTGTAGCTGGCGGTCAGCTGCTGCCACTGGCCGAACTTGACCCGGGCCGCGACGTTCGCCGTGTCGGTCTGGTCGATTGCCGCGTTGGCGGTGTCGGAGGCCGCCATGCCGAAGCTCCAGTCGTAGACGCCGTTGCCCCGGTCCGCGGCCCACAGCTTGAAGGCGCTGGCCGTCGTGCCGTCCTGGGAGGCCACCACGCCGCCCCCCGCATTGGCCTTGGCCCACGTGGTGACGGTGAACGACTGCTTCGCGTCCAGACGGGAATCGCTGGAGACCAGGGCCGCGTCGGTGCCGTTGAAGGCAGCCACCCGGGCACTGCGGCCGGCGACGGTGTCGGCCTGGAACGCGACGCCGCCCTGGGCGGCCAGCGGGCGCAGGCCGGTCTCGTCCTTCGCGGTGGCCGAGCCGGTGGCGTCGGCGAGCTTCCAGTGGCCGAGCGGGGCCCGGAGGTCGCCGACGGCGACCGGGCTGCCGACACCGGTGACCGGGGTGCTCGACGTGCCGCTGGAGCTGGTGCCGGGGAAGACCACGAGGCGGCCGTCCTTGGCGGTGGCCCAGAGGTCTGCGACACCGTCACCGGTCAGGTCGCCGTTGGAGCCGACGGTCGGGTACTCGGTCGGGTTGATGTTGCCGGCGGGCACCGTGATGGGGCCGTAGGCGGGGTCGACGAGCTTGCCGAAGTCCGGCACGCCGCCGGTCAGGGTGATCGGGTAGGCGTGCAGGACACCGCCGGTGCGCTCGCGGGTCCACAGGGTGGGCTGGTTGTTGCCGTTGGCCGGGCCGGGGCCGATCAGGTCGTAGTTCGACCAGTCGGCGGTGGAGACCTGGGTGTCCGGGGTCTTCAGCAGACGGGCGCTGCTGGTGCCGGGCGGGAACAGCCAGAGCTGCTTGTTGATGACGGCGAGCAGGGACGTCCTGGTGAGGACGTACTTGCCGTTGGCGTCCTTCCCGGCGACCTCGCCCTCCGGGGTGCCGAGGGCCAGGATCTGGGTCGCGTTGGACCAGTCGGTACCGAAGTCGACCGGGCAGGGGATGGCGGCACCGGTGACGTCCTGGCAGGTGACCGCCGAGTTGATCGTGGTGCCGGACTTGTAGAACGAGGTGCGGGTCACGAAGTTGCCGTGCCCGTCGTTCTGGTACAGGTACAGGCGCGCGTCGCCGGCCGGGTGGGCGATCAGGTCGTCCACCGGCACGTTGGCGCGGAGCGAGGACCGGTGCGTGACCTGGACACCCGTCCAGGTGCCGGTCGGGGAGGCCGCGGCCGAGCCGGCGATGACGCCGGCGGCGCCCGCGTCGCTGCTGGCGGGCTGGACCACCCGCAGGTTGCCGTTGCCGTCGGCCACGGTCACGTCGGGCTTGAGGTCGCCGGTGACGTCGCCGAAGACCGGGTTGCTCGCCGGGTTCCACGGTGCGTAGTAGCTGTAGACGGCGGGCTGGCTGTAGTTGCCGGCGTTGTCCTGCGCCTGGACGTAGAGCGCGTTGGTGCCCCAGGTGCCCGGGACGGTGGTGTAGGCGGCCTTGCCGTTGGCGTCGGCCGTCACCGTGTCCTGGTCACCGCACTTCCAGCCGGTGACCGGGGTGGGGGACTTCTTGACCTGGAAGCAGGCGAGGCCGGAGGCGCTCAGACCGCTGCCCGGGGCCGGGTCGCTGCCCGTCAGGGTGAAGGTGCCCGAGTCGGTGTTGAACTTGGTCGGGTTCGGGTTGGGCGTGCCGGACGGCGGGAAGTCGGTCGAGACGACGCCCACCGCGGGCGGGGTCTTGTCCACCCGGAAGTAGCACCACGGGGTCTCGTCGGACATCAGGGTGTCGTCGGTGGCGTTGACCGTCCAGCCGTACTGGTGGCCGTCGGCCAGCGAACCCACCGGGACGACCTCGGTGTTGTAGGCGGTCGTCTTGGGGGTGCTGGGGGTCTGGCCCGCGTTCGGGTCGTTGTCGTCCCACATCCGGAATTTCGCGTAGAGCGGCAGCCCGGCGGGCGACCAGTCGTTCACGGCCAGCTGGATGTTCTGGTTGGCACCGACCCAGCCCGGGTTGTACCAGGCGTAGCCGCCGCCCGGGGTCTGGCAGTCGTTGTGCTGGTTGGTGGAGGCGAAGCCCGGCTGGGGGATCGTCCGCGCCCACCAGACACTCGGCGTGATGTCGTAGTTGGTGGTGATGTGCGGGTTGTTCGCCAGGTGCTTGCGGTAGTACTTGTTGTTCTCGTCGTCGGGCGCGATGCCGACGGTCCAGTCCGGCGAGTGGTTCGCCGCGGCCTGCTGCATCTGTGAGGTCACGTTGAACGCGATCGGGCCGGTGCCGGTGATCCAGGTGGAACCGCCGACCTTGCTGCAGCCGCCGAACGTGCCGCCGCCGTTGCAGGGCTGGGTGTTCCAGGTCAGGCCGCTGTTGATGCCGGGCGTCCAGTAGAGGCCGAGCGGCGTGCTGGTGCTCGGGCTGGAGGCCTGGGTGACGCTGGCGTAGAACGTCGAGTCGAAGACGGTCGGCGCCTTGGGCGCACCGCTCGGGATGTTCCAGATCGCCGAGTTGATGCCGATCCGGTAGTAGATCCGCTCACGGCCGTAGCCGGTGCAGTCGCTGTAACCGCAGTAGCCGACACCGAGGTTGGAGACGGAGTCGGCGTACTTGGTGTTCGGGTTGTACTCCTGGACCTGGGCCGACATCACGGACCAGCTGTCGGCGCTGATCGTGGGGTCGAGGTACCAGGGGCCCTGGCCCTTGCCGAAGGTGGCGGCGTCCGGGACGAGGTCGAAGCCCTCGCTGTCCGCGGTGATGCCGATCTTGCCGATCGTGGCGTTGGCGCCCGGTCCCTGGGCGCTGGACCCGGGTTCGGCGGGGTCGTTGCCCTCGGGGCCGGCCACCCGGGCAGACTTGCTGTTGCCGAGCACCGTGGCGCGGGCGGAGTCCCACTGGAACGGCGTGGGCGCCTGCATGCGGACCTTGCCGGACTGGTCCTTGACGGTGACGTTGCCGGCGGAGTCGGTCGCGACGCTCAGCCCGGTGGTCCTGACCGGGAAGTGCAGGCGCTTGAGCCGGGGGTCGGCCGCGGCGGCCGCGGTGCGCACGACGACGACGTCGCGCCAGCCGCCGTCCGGCAGGGCGGTCAGCTGCAGGTCGACGTCCGGCAGCACGTTGCCGTAGGTCGCGGTGTCGCCGTCCAGGGCGGGGGCGGGCAGCGCGAACGGGGCGGTGACGGCGAGCTTCTTGCCGTCCGTCGTGGTGATCGTGGCCAGCGGACCGGTGCCGCCGCCGGAGATCGTCAGGCCGCTGGACGTGACGGCCGGGGCGACCGAGCCGTCCGCGTTGCGGTGCAGCCGGGTGTCGAGGTCCGCCCACGCCTTGCCGCGCTTCGCCCGAACCGGCTTGGCGTTGTCGGTGGTGGTGAAGGTGCCGTTCGGGTTGGCGACGGTCGTCGAGGTCTCGTTGGTCATCGACTCGACGGGGGTCGCCCTGCCGGACGCCTTCGCCCTGCTCCGCGCGTCCAGCATGGACTTCTGGGTGTCCGTCAGCTTCGGTGCTGCCGCGGTGCCGGACGGGGCGGGCGGGGACGCGGACGCCGCGTCCGCGGCCGAGGCGGCGGGTGCCGCCAGCAGGGCCATGCCGATCGCGCCGGCGGCGGCTCCCGCCACCAGTCTGGCCGCGGCACGGCGTGGCCGCTCGGCCGGCCCCGCGGCCGGTCTCGGATCGCTCTGTGTCATGACGGTTGTGCCTTTCCCCTCCGGGTCGCGCGGAGATCGCGCGGATGTTCGGAACGGAACGATGCGGACCTTCGGAGGGTTCGTCAAACGCGGCGTGATCATGTCGCCATATGTCCTGATCAGGCAGAACGTCGGAAGTAAAACCTTGGTAAATAGCTTCCTGTGGAGAGCAGCTGGCGGCAGGTCAGGTCGGCCGTGCTCATAGGGTCCTGATCGATCTTCGGATCGTCATGTCGACATGCGCCCGGTGACGGGCGACAAGATGGAGTCGGTTCCCTTTGAGAGCGATACAAGCTCGAGGGCCGGTCGGTCGGTGGCTGCTCACGCGGTCACGATGGCTGGGCCTGATAAGTCTTCTGTCCGTATTGATGACGCTTCTGGCGGCGCCCTCCGCCGAGGCGCTCGCCGCCCGGCGCCCGCACGGCAAGGTGTGGGCACCGCCGGGCACGCCCCTCGACAAGGGCATGAAGTCGGTCGGGGGCAAGAACCTCGTACCGTCCCAGCCCAAGGCTCCGGCCCACCCGGTGCCAATGTCCTGGAAGCCCCCGGCGGCCGCCGCTGCCGCCGCGGGTGAGGCGACCGTCGCGCTGGAGGCCGGCAAGGCGGTCCAGGCCGGGCAGCTCCCGGTCAAGGTCGCGCCGGGCACCGGCGGCGACGTGAAGTCGGTGAAGGTCGAGGTCGCGGATTCCGAGGGGAAGTCCGCGGCCAACCGCCGCGTGACGCTGACCGACACGGCGGCGTCCGGCACCGGCAAGCAGGCCAAGAGCCTGAAGATCGCGCTCGACCTGAAGACCCTCCAGGGCGGCGCGTGGAACGACCGGACCCGCCTGGTGGCGCTGCCGGCGTGTGCGGCGACCACCCCGGACGCGGCGGAGTGCCGCACCAAGACCCCGGTGGCCTCCTCGGTCGATCCCAAGTCGGGTGTGCTGACCGCCGAGGTCCCGCTGACGGCGCCCGCCGCGTCGAAGACGGTGAAGAGCTCCACCACCGGTGAGGGCTCCTCCGTCGTCCGGGCCGCCTTCGTGCAGGCGGCCCCCATGACCGCGGCCGCGGTCGTGGCGACCGAGACGTCGGCCGGCGGCGCAGGCGGCACCTACGCCGCCACCCCGCTCTCGCCGTCCGCGGCGTGGGGCTCGGGCACCAACGTGGGCAACTTCACGTACTCGTACCCGATCCAGACCCCGCCGACCCTGGGCGGTTCGGCGCCGTCGGTGTCGCTGTCCTACGACTCCTCGTCGGTGGACGGCAAGACCTCCGCGCAGAACTCGCAGTCCTCGTGGATCGGTGAGGGCTGGGACTACCAGCCGGGCTTCGTCGAGCGGTCCTACCGGGGTTGCGACAAGGACGGCATCACCAACTCCTCCGACCAGTGCTGGGCCGGCCAGAACGCCGTGCTCAACCTCGGCGGCCACTCGGGCACCCTGGTGCGCGACGACGCGACCGGCACCTGGCGCCTGCAGGGCGACGACGGCTCGAAGATCGAGCAGCTCACCGGCGCCACCAACGAGGCGCGCAACGGCGAGTACTGGCGTGTGACGACCACCGACGGCACCGAGTACTACTTCGGCCGCAACCACCTGCCGGGCGGTGACAACACCGACCCGGCGTCGAACTCGGTGGCCTACGAGCCGGTCTACTCGCCGAACAGCGGGGACGACTGCTACGACTCCGCCAAGGGCAAGGCCTCGTGGTGCCAGGAGGGCTGGCGCTGGAACCTCGACTACGTCGTGGACCCGCACCAGAACCTGATCACCTTCAACTACCAGCGCGACCTCAACTACTACAGCCGCGGCGGCGGCCAGAACAACGGCACGGGCACGCTCACCGCGTACGTCCGCGCCTCCGAGGTCACCCAGATCGCCTACGGTCAGCGCCTGCCCGAGCAGGTCGCCGCCAAGGGCGCCGCCAAGCCGGCGGCGAAGGTGCTGTTCACCACCGCCGAGCGCTGCGTGCCCGGCGGCAGCATCACCTGCACCACCGCCCAGCGCGTGGTGGCCAACCAGAACAACTGGCCGGACACCCCGCTCGACCTGAACTGCGCCTCCACCGGCACCTGCACCAACTACGGGCCGTCGTTCTGGTCCCCGCTGAAGCTGGTGAAGATCGAGACGCAGGTGCTGGTCGGCACCGCCTACCGGTCGGTGGACCAGTGGGACCTGAAGCACTCCTTCCCCAACCCCGGTGACGGCACCAAGCCCTCGCTGTGGCTGGACTCGGTCACCCGCACCGCCACCAACGGGCAGGCCTCGCAGTCGCTGCCACCGGTCACCTTCACCCCGCGCGAGCTGGGCAACCGCGTCGACGGCCTCGTCCCGGCGCAGCCGGCGTTCAACCGGCCGCGGATGCAGCAGATCACCACCGAGACCGGTGGCCGGATCAACGTGAACTACCGGGCCACCGAGTGCTCGCGCAACGCGGGCACCATGCCGGCCGCCGCGGACACCAACACCATGGCCTGCATGCCGGTCAACTGGTACCTGCCCGGCTCCTCCTCGCCCGACCCGGTCAAGGACTGGTTCCACAAGTACCTGGTCTCCTCGGTCACCGAGCAGGACGCGGTCACCGGTGCGCTGGTGAAGTCCACGGACTACACCTACGGCGGCGGCGCCGCCTGGCACCGCAACGACGGCGAGTACACCGACCCCAAGACCCGTACCTGGGACGACTTCCGGGGCTACCAGAGCGTCACCACCACCAGCGGCTCCGCCTACACCGGCGAGGCCCCGAAGACCCAGCAGGTCACCACGTACCTGCGGGGCATGGACGGCGACTACAAGGCCGACGGCTCCAAGCGGGCGGTCACCGTCTCCTTCACCCCGTACCCGGGTGCCACCGCCGTCAGCATCACCGACGACAAGTGGCGCGCCGGCGGTGCGATCGGCAGCCAGACCTACGACAAGGCCGGCGGCTCGATCGTCAGCGCCTCGGCCACCGTCACCTCGGACGATCGGGTGACGGCGACCCACAAGCAGCAGAACGGCATGCCGGACCTGGTGGCCCGGTACGGCAGCAGCAAGTCCACGTCCTCGTCCTGGGCGAAGAAGGCGGACGGCTCCTGGCGGGCCCTGTCCACCGTCATGACCACCGACCCGGACCACGGCAACCGGCCGCTGCAGATCGACGACAAGGGCGACGGCACCGCCGCCGCGCCGGAGATCTGCTCGACCAACAGCTACGCGACGAGCAGCAACCCGATGCTGCTGGTGCTCGTCTCGCGCGAGCTGAGCGTGACCGGCCCCTGCGGCACCACGCCCACCGCGTCGAACACCCAGAAGGACACCCGCACGTTCTACGACGGGAAGCCCTTCGGCCAGGCCGGCGCCACCGGTGACCCGACGTCCACCGACACGATCGACAGCTACGACGGCTCCGGCAACGCGGTCTACTCGACGCTGACCACGGCGACCTTCGACGCCTACGGCCGCGTCAAGACCTCGGCCGGCCCGGACGGCAGGGCGACCACCACGGACCTCTCGCCGGCCACCGGCGCGATCCCCACCAAGGTCACCCTGACCACTCCGATGGGCGCCGCCTGGGCGACCTCGCAGACCTTCGACCCCGGCCGCAACCTACCGCTGGAGTCGACGGACGCCAACAACCGCCACACCACCCGGCAGTACGACGCCCTCGGCCGGCTCACCGGTGTGTGGACGGCCGACCGGGCGACCAACCTGTCCGCCACCTACACGTTCTCCTACGCGATCAACGGCACCACGGCCCCGTCCGTGGTCACCTCCAAGTCGCTGAACGAGGACGAGAGCTACTCGGTCAAGAACGAGCTGTACGACGGCCTCGGCCGGCTGCGCCAGACGCAGTCGACGCTGCCGACCGGCGGCACCGGCCGACTGATCAGCGACACCGTCTACGACTCGCACGGCTGGGCGATCAAGTCCTCGTCGCCGTACTACGAGAGCACCACCCAGCCCAACGGCACGGTCTACCTGCCGCAGGACTCGCAGGTGCCGGGCCAGACCTGGGTCACCTACGACGGCCAGGGCCGCACCACCACGTCGGCGTTCGTCTCCTACGGGCAGCAGCAGTGGACGTCCTCCACCGCCTACCCGGGCGTCGACCGCACCGACTCGACCCCGCCGCAGGGTGCTTCGCCGACCACGACGATCACCGACGCGCGCGGCCGCACCACCCAGCTGTGGCAGTACCGCACCGCCACCGCGACCGGCAACCCGCTCGACGCCGACGTGACGACCTACAGCTTCACCGCTGCCGGTCAGCCCGAGAAGCGCACCGACGCCGCGGGCAACGTCTGGTCCTACGAGTACGACCTGCGCGGCCGTCAGACCGCCGTCACGGACCCGGACAGCGGGACCACCAGGACGGCCTACGACGCCGACTCCCGGGTTGCGTCCACCACCGACGCCCGTGGCAACAAGCTGGCGTACGCCTATGACCTGCTCGGTCGGAAGACCGGTCTGTTCAAGGACAGCGTCACCCCGGTGAACCAGCTCGCGGGCTGGACGTACGACACCGTGCCGGGCGCGAAGGGGCAGCTCGCCTCCTCGACCCGCTACGTGGGCGGCGCGAGCGGCAAGGCGTACACCCAGGAGGTGACCGCGTACGACACCATGTACCGGCCCACCGACGGAAAGGTGACGATCCCGGACAGCGAGGGCGCCCTCAAGGGCACCTACACCTCGCACAACGACTACTCGCCGATCCTCGGATCGCTGATCCACACCGACCTCCCGGCCATGGGCGGCCTGCCCGCCGAGGGCGTCGACTACCTGTACTCCAACACCGGCCTGCTGATCGCCTCCGGCGGCAACAGCTCCCTGGTCACCGACGTGCAGTACGACGCGGCCGGTCGCGCCGTGCGCACCACGGTCGGCGACTGGGGCACCCAGGTCGTCTCCACCCAGCAGTACGACTGGGCGACCGGCCGCCTGATCCAGAACACGGTGGACCGGCAGACCGGCACCACCTCGCTCGACCAGACCAACTACACCTACAATCCCGCCGGCCGACTCACCTCGGTCAGCGACGTGCAGAGCGCCACCGCGACCGACCGGCAGTGCTTCACCTACGACTACCTCGGCCGCCTCACCAACGCCTGGACGGACACCGGCACGGTCACCACCGCGCCCGCGCCCTCCGTGCCCGGCGTCGGCTCCTGCACCAACGCCAACGGTCCGGCCATGACCGGCACCCCGGCCAAGCCGAGCGTCGGCGGCCCGGCCCCGTACTGGCAGACGTACAGCTACGACAAGACCGGCAACCGCACCGGCCTCGTCCAGCACGACGTCACCGGTGACACCACCAAGGACGTCACCACGACGCAGACCTTCGGCACCAAGGCCAACGAGGCCACCTCGCTCCCGAACACGGGCGGCGGGACGGGCGGTCCGCACGCCCTGCTGAAGTCCTCGGTCAAGTCGCCCTCGGGCACCAAGGACACCACCTACCAGTACGACGTCCAGGGCAACACCACGGCCGTCACCGACCCGTCGGGCACCACCAACCTCACCTGGAACGGCGAGGACAAGCTCGACACCATCGGCAAGTCCGGCCAGAACAAGGACACGTCGTACCTGTACGACGCGGACGGCAACCAGCTGATCCGCCGCAACCCCGGCAAGACCACGCTCAACCTCGGCTCCGACGAGCTCACGCTCGACACGGCCAGCGGGTCCATGTCCGACGTGCGGTACTACGAGGCGCCCGGTGGCATCACCATCACCCGGGTCACCGCGGCCACCGGCGGCGGCAAGCTCGTCTACCAGGTCTCCGACCCGCACGGCACCAACGGCGTCCAGATCGACACCGACGCCGCGCAGACCGTCAGCCGTCGTCCCACCGATCCGTTCGGCAACCCCCGCGGCACCCAGCCCGCGGCCGGGAGCTGGGCCGGCGACAAGGGCTTCGTCGGCGGCACCCTCGACGACGCCACCGGTCTCACCAACCTCGGCGCCCGGGAGTACGACCCGCTGCACGGCCGCTTCCTCAACCCCGACCCACTCCTGGCGGTCTCCAACCCCCAGCAGTGGAACGGCTACGCCTACAGCAACAACGACCCGGTCAACAGCAGTGACCCCTCGGGCTTGCTCCTGGACGGCGGCGGCCCGACCGGCTCGGGCTGCAGCATCTGGACGACCAGCTGCTCCGGCGGCGGCAACGACTGCGCCACCAACTGGCACCCGCCGTGTGCCCCGCCCTCCACCACCACCAACGGCAGCGGAACCGCCGGCAACGGTGACGACGGTGGCAGTGGCGGCTCCGGTGGCGGTGGCGGTGGCGGCGGCAACAAGGGCAAGAAGTGCGGCGGCTTCGGCGGCTGGCTCAAGTGCAAGGCCAAGAGCGCTGCCCACGCCGTCGTCAAGGTCGTCGAGGAACACCCGGTCATCGCCGCGATGGTCGTCACCGCGGTGGTGGTGGGCGCTGCGGCCTGCATCATTATGAGTGCCGGAGCATGCGCTGCGATCATCGTTCCGGCCGCGGCAAACGGCGCCCTCGCGGCCGCCGAGTTCGGCGCCGCAGCCATGGTGGCGGGTGCCGCGACAGCGGTCACCATCGAAGCCGGCATAGCCGTCGGCGCAACAGCCCTGGCCACCCTCGGCGTCGGCGCGGCAGTCGCTGCCAAGACCGCGCAGAAGGCGGAGCAGTCCGCCGCGGGCGTCAGCGGCCGTTCCTCGCAGGCCGCCACCAAGGAGGCCACCGAGACCAGCAAGGCCGCTCGTCCCAGCACGAACAGCGGTGGAGGGGGTTGCAACAGCTTCCCCGCCGGTACCGAGGTGCAGCTTGCAGATGGCGGTACCAAGGCCATCGACAAGATCCAGGTCGGTGACCAGGTCACTGCCACCGATCCGTCCACCGGTGTCACCGCAGCACGCCCTGTCGTGGCGCTCATTGTGGGTCATCACGACACGGACTACACCGAGCTGACCCTTACCGCAGCGGGGCCGCGTGCTCCCCCGGCAGAGAAGGAGTCCATCACTTCCACGGCGAACCACCCGTACTGGGACGTCACCACCCAGCGCTGGACCAACGCCAAGGACATCAAGCCCGGCGATCAGCTGCAGAACCTGGATGGCACCACACTCACCGTGCTCGCCGTCCACTCCTACGCGACTGCCCTGCAGACCGCTTACAACTTCACCGTTGGCGATCTGCACACCTATTACGTGCTTTCAGGTGGCGCGCGCGTCCTGGTTCACAATTCGGGCCCGGGGTGTGATGACCCGCCTGGCACGAAGCCGCGCGAAGGGTACGCGTCGGCTCCATTTAATCCTGGCGATCCGTACAGCCCAGAATCCGTTGGTAAGCGGTCTGAGGATTTTGCTGAACTCTACAAGCAGACTGTTGCTGACAGGGCGCGAGAGCTCGGCTATCGTCCCAAGAAGGTAGACTTCGACACGCACAAGCAGCCTGCTTTCTTCAACGGAAAGAACTACATTTCTCCTGATGCGGACGAGCATAATGTCTCGGACGGGTGGAAGATGTTCAATCGTAAGGGTGTGCGCATCGGGACGTATGATAGGGATCTTAATTATGTCAAGGAGTGACGAGTTTCGCCTGTGTCTTGACTGTTCAGGTCTTGGCGTATTCGACGATGAAGAGTTTGGGCGGTATGCACTGGGGAGGATTCGCATTGGTGATTTTGCGGAGAGCTTCCGAGTGAACCTGGAGTACTGGTCGGGTTCTGACTACAGGTCGAGCTGGCTGAAGGCGATCGATATGCTGGAGGAGAGTGAAAGCTCGACGTCGTGCCTTGTCGTTTCGCTGGCAGACCCGGAGTCCAGTGCTTTCGCCTTCTGCTGGCCGCTATACCGCGAGGGGGAGGTGGTGTTCGTTCAGAATTCCATGATCCTCTTCGAGGAATTGAGTGACCCATTCGAAATGGACCGCCCTTGGCTTTCTGTCCAACCGCGAAATGTTGTGGACGAGGATGGGAATCGCATATCCGAGTGGTCCACGAGCATGGTCGCCGTCAGGGAGCTGGGTCGAATCCTCCAGCAGGATTCCGGGTCTCTGTGGTGTATGTGTGAGTAGAGCAAGTTCCTGACAAGCGGCGCGGGTCGGTCTTCATGACCGGCCCGCGCCTCGGCGTCCGGGCGCATTGTGCGTTGGTTGAGTGCCAAAGGCGCCGTGTCGGTCGGGGTCACCAGGCCCCATGACGGGTAGGACTGTGCCTGTTCGCGTTCGGTGATGTCCCGACTCCAGGGAGCCGCGAGTGGCCGCATACCTTGACCGTGACCAGGCAGCCGGGGAGCAGGTCCCCGCCGAGGACGCACCGCCCCCGCCGCCGGACCTGGTGGCGCTGGCGCACGCGTACGGGGTGGACAGCACGTACAACCCGGGCGGCGGGACGGTCCCGGTCGGCTCGGACACGCTGGTCGCGGTGCTGGCCGCGCTCGGCGTGGACGCCTCCACCCCGGAGGCCGTCCGGGCGGCGCTGCACAGCCACCGGGTGGAGACCGCCGCCCGGCTGCTGCCGCCGACGGTGGTGGTCCGTCAGGGCCGCCGCACCGCACTGGACGTCCCCGCCGAGGCGGAGCTCGCCGTCGAGCTGGAGGACGGCGGCCGCTGGGACCTCCCGAAGGGTCACTCGCACTGGCTGCCCGCCGACCTGCCGCTCGGCCGGCACCGGCTGACCGCGAAGGCCGGCCCCCGCCACGGGTCCGCCGCACTGATCGTCGCCCCCGAGCGGCTGCCCGAGCCGCCCGGCCGCTCCTGGGGCTTCCTCGCCCAGCTCTACTCGGTGCTCTCCGAGCGCTCCTGGGGCATGGGCGACCTCGGCGACCTGGCCGACCTCGCGCAGTGGGCCGGCCACGCGCACGGCGCCGGCTTCCTGCAGATCAACCCGCTGCACGCGGGCATGCCGGGCGCCCCGTCGGACCCGTCGCCCTACCGCCCGTCCTCGCGCCGCTTCGCCGACCCGGTGCACCTGCGGATCGAGGCGGTGCCCGAGTACGCGTACGCCGACGCCGGGATCCGGGACGTCGCCGAGCGGGCCGGCCGGCTGCGCGCCGAGGTGCTCGACCACGACGGCCTGATCGACCGGGACGCCGTCTGGGCGCTCAAGCGGGAGGCCCTGGAGGCGCTGTACGCGGTGCCCCGGACGGTCGGTCGCCGGGCCGCGCTGGACGCCTTCACCGCCCGCGAGGGCGAGTGGCTGGAGCGGTACGCCACCTGGTGCGCCCTCGCCGAGCAGCACGGCCCGAACTGGCACGCCTGGCCGAAGGGCCTGCGGCGTCCCGACGGCCCGCACCTCGCCGCCGCCCGCGCGGAACTCGCCGAGCGGATCGGCTTCCACCGCTGGCTGGCCTGGCTGGCCGACGAGCAGCTCGGCCGGGCCCAGCGGGCCGCCGAGGACGCCGGCATGGCCGTCGGCCTGATCCACGACCTCGCCGTCGGCGTGCACCCGGACGGCGCCGACGCCTGGGCCCTCCAGGACGTCCTAGCCCACGGCATCTCGGTCGGCGCCCCGCCGGACGCCTTCAACGCGCACGGCCAGGACTGGGGGCTGCCGCCATGGCGGCCCGACGCGCTGGCCGCCACCGGCTACCTGCCCTTCGCCGAACTGCTGCGGGCCGCCGCCCGGCACGCCGGGGCGCTGCGGATCGACCACGTGATGGGGCTGTTCCGGCTCTGGTGGGTGCCGGCCGGCCACCCGCCCACCCGCGGCGCCTACATCCGCTACGACGCGGAGGCGATGCTCGGCGTGCTCGCCCTGGAGGCGCACCGGGCCGGCGCGTACGTCATCGGCGAGGACCTGGGCACGGTGGAGCCGGGCGTCCGCGAGGAGCTGGCCTCCCGGGGCGTCCTCGGCACCTCGGTGCTCTGGTTCGAGCGGGACTGGCAGGCCAAGGGCGAGATCCTCCCGCCGGAGCGCTGGCGGGCCGGCTGCCTCGCCACCCTGACCACCCACGACCTGCCGCCGACCGCGGCCCGGATCGGCGGCGAGCACGTGGAGCTGCGCCACCGCCTCGGCCTCCTCGCCCGCCCGCTCGGCGAGGAGCAGGAAGCGGCCCGGACCGAGCTCGCCGAGTGGGCCGCCGAACTCACCGCCCGCGGCCTGCTCCCCGAGGGCGCGGAGCCGACGCCGGAGGCGCTGTACGCCTTCCTGCTCGCCACCCCGGCCGCCCTGGTCGGCGTCTGGCTGCCGGACGCGGTCGGCGACCCGCGCCCGCAGAACCTGCCCGGCACCTGGGACCAGTACCCCAACTGGCGCCTCCCGGTGGCGGACGGGGAGGGCAACCCGGTGACCCTCGACGCCCTCGCCGCGGCCCCCTCCACCGCCCGCCTGGTGGCGGGCCCGGCGGCCCGGCTCGGAAGGCCCACCCCGCCGAGCGGCTCCGTGTGAGCGGCCGGTACGGTGACAACGTGGACAAGAGGAACGCTATGCGCGCCGGTGCGGTCACCGCGGCGGCCACGCTGATGATGCTGATGACGTCGCCCGCGATGGCCCTGACCCGCGACGACGGTGACCAGCCGGGCTCCGGGATCAGCACCGCCGAGGTCGTCGGCATCTACGTGCTGCTGCCGATCGCGCTCTTCCTGCTGATCGCCGGCCTGGTCTGCCTGCCCTCGCTGAAGAACAAGGGCAAGAACAAGTAAGACGTCCGTCCGAGCGCCGTCGGGGCCCCGCCCCGGCGGCGCTCCGGCATGTCCGGGGGAGTTCCCGGGCCTGCGGCCGGCACGCCGGAACGCGCCCGCGACGGGGCGGCGGCCCCGAATCCGGCCGGGGCAGCCCCGGCGGGGGCGGTCAGGAGGCGGTGGCCGGGTGCCAGTCGGCGGGGCCGGCGGCCGGGAGGTGCCGGGCGAGGCCGTCCGTCCAGCGCTTGGTGCCGTCGGGCAGCACGGCGAGCGCCTCGACGCCGGGCCGGCGGGCGGCCCAGGCGAGGGCGCGGTCGGGGCCCATCGCGAAGGCGGCCGTCGCCCAGGCGTCCGTCCGGGCGATGCCGGTGGCGGGGTCGCCGACCAGGGTGAGCGAGGCGAGTCCGGCGGCGGGGCGGCCGGTGCGCGGGTCGAGGACGTGCGCGCCGCGTTCGGCGGTGCCGGAGGTCGCCACCGCCAGGCCGCGGCCGCCCAGGACGGCTGCGAGCCGGCCCGGCCGCAGCGGATGGGCGATCCCGACCCGCCACGGCCCGCCCGCGGTCTGCACGTCGCCGCCGCCGCTGACGCAGTGCTCCCGGGAGCCGGAGGCGTGCAGCATCCGGGCGGCCTCCTCGACCGCCCAGCCCTTCACCCAGCCGCTCGGGTCGAGCCGGCCGCCGGGCCGCTCGGTGAACCAGCCGTCGGTCTCCGCCGCCACCTCCCGGCAGGCCGCGAGCACGGCCGGCACCATTGGGTCGCAGGCGTCGAGGGAGAGTTCGCCGCGGTCCAGACGGCTGATGTCGGAGTCGGCGCGGTACGGGGAGAAGACCGCGTCGATCCGGTGCAGCCGTTCGGCGATCCGGTCGAGCACCCCGGGGGTGCCCGGGCCGGGGTCGCGCACGGCGAAGGAGAAGACGGTGCCCATCACGGGTTCGGCACGGCGCAGCACGGCCCGTTCACCGCCCGGCCTTGTCGAGGGCGCTCTGCAGCGAGCGGGTGTAGCCGTCGCTGGTGAAGGTCGCACCGCTGACCACGTCGATCTGGGCGCTCTGGGCGGCCATCGCCTCCTGGTTCAGCAGCGGCAGCGCGTAGCTGTTGATCTCCTGGTCGCGGTGGTCGTTCGAGGGGTACTGGACGACGTCGATGTTGGTGATCCGGCTTCCGTCGAGGGTGACCTTCACCTGGACGGGTCCGTAGCGGGTGTTCGCGGCGTCCCCGGTGACCGTTCTCGTCGAGGACGACGAGGAACCGGACGAGCTGCCCGTGGAGCTGCCCGACGAGGAGCCGGACGAGGTGTCGGTGGTGCTGCCGGCGCCGCCCGAGCTGATCACCGGGGCGGCACCGGCCCCGTCGTGCGGCTTCAGCGAGAGCAGCAGCACGATTCCGGCCGCGGTGGCGGCGCTGCTGACGACGGCTCGGCGCATGGGGTCCTCCTGGGGGACGGGGGGATCAGAGGGCGAAGGACTCGCGGTGGATGCGGTTCGGCCGCACGCCGGCGGCCCGCAGCGAGCGGACGGCCTCCTCGGCCATCCCCTCCGGGCCGCACAGGTAGACCTCGTGCTCGGCGAGGTCGGGGAGCAGCCGGCGCAGCGCGGTGCCGAGGTCGCCGACCTGGGTGCGCGACCCGACCAGGGCGTGCACCTGCCCGCCGCGCCGCCGGGCGACCGCCTCCAGCTCCTCCCGGAACATCAGGTCCTCGGGTCGGCGGGCCCGCTGCACCAGGGTCACCCGGCCGGGCAGGGTCTCGAACAGCGCCCGCAGCGGGGTGACCCCGACCCCCGCGCCGAGCAGCAGCACCCGGTGCTCCCGCTGCAGCCGGCCGGTGAACGCGCCGTACGGGCCCTCGGCGCGTACCCGGGTGCCGGGGCGCAGCGCGGCCACGGCGGCGCTGTGCCCGCCCAGGTCCTTGACGGTGAACCGGAGGAAGTTCGGGTGCGGCGGCGCCGAGAGCGAGTACGGGTTGGCGGCCCAGCGCAGTCCGGGCGCCTGGAACTGCAGCCGGAAGAACTGTCCGGGTTCGGCCCGCAGCTCGTCCAGCCGCCGGCCGGTCAGGAAGAGCGACACCACTCCGGGG
Source organism: Kitasatospora sp. NPDC093679 (assembly GCF_040683455.1). Lineage (NCBI taxonomy): Bacteria > Bacillati > Actinomycetota > Actinomycetes > Kitasatosporales > Streptomycetaceae > Kitasatospora > Kitasatospora sp. NPDC093679. The sequence continues at coordinate 18,387 of NZ_JBFBDW010000034.1, read as the reverse complement.
GCCTCCGGGCGGACCTCGGCGACCCGCAGCCGGTGCCGGCGGTCGAGCAGCCACGGCCGCGCCAGCCGGTACCAGCCGACCAGGACGGCGGTGCCCAGGTAGAGCGCGTACCAGAGGGCCTTGGCCTTGGGATCGCCGAAGTCGGCGCCGGTCGCGAGCTGGTGGCCGAAGGTGAGCGCGACGGCCACGTAGGTGGCCAGGTGCAGGTAGTACCAGGTCTCGTAGGAGAGCCGGCGGCGGGCCGCCCGGGCGGAGACCGCGCCGGTGCCCAGCAACAGGAGCGTGCCCAGCGTCGCCTTGATCATCTCGGGGTAGTGGAACACGATGTCCACGCCCTCGGCGACCACCCCCCGATCGTTGGTCAGCGCGTACCCCCAGGTGATCGTCAGCACGTGGACGGTCACCACGGACACCATCCACCGCCCGCCGAAGGCGTGCCAACGGGCCAGCCGGTCGGCGCCGACCTCCCGCTCCAGCGGGGGCAGCCGGGCCATCAGCAGGATCAGCACGGGTGCGGCGTAGCCGGCGAGCAGTCCGGTGAGCCGGCCCGCGTTGGTGAGCCAGCCGGCCGCGCCGGCGACCGAGGCGGTGTCCTTCCACCAGAGCGCGGTGACGCCGAGCGCTCCCGCCGAGATCAGCGCGAGCACGGCGGTCGGCACGGCGGCGACCGGACGGCGCGGAGCCGCCCGGTGCGTCCGGGCGCCGGGCCGCGGTGGGGCTGCGACAGCCATCGGGAACCTCCTTCGAACCCGGCGGCGAGTGCCGCCGAGGTGGCCCACGATGGCACCGCAAGCTCTCAGTTGCCTCTGAGTGCGCGGCCTCCCGGCGGCTCTCACGGAGCGCGTCCGCGCAGGTCAGGGCAGGTTCGGCGGGCGGGCGAGGGCTCCGGGGATCTCAGCGCTTTCTCATCGCGGCGGGCCAGAATGAGAGTCCGTGACAGCGCACCGAGGGAGCACCATGGACGACTCCGCCGACCGGCAGGCCTGGCGGGTCCTCGTCGTCGACGACGAACCGGACCTGGTGGAGGTGGTCTGCGGGGCGCTCCGCTACGAGGGCTGGGAGGCCGTCGGCGAGACCACCGGCGAGGCCGCCGTCCGCACCGCCGCCGCCTGGCGGCCGCACGCCGTGGTGCTCGACATGATGCTCCCCGACCTCGACGGCATGGAGGTGCTGCGCCGCATCCACGCCGCGCGGCCCGAGGTGCGGGTGCTCTTCCTCACCGCCAGGGACGCCGTCGAGGACCGGATCGCCGGGATCGCGGCGGGCGGCGACGACTACGTCACCAAGCCGTTCAGCCTGGCCGAGGTGGTCGTCCGGCTGCGCGGGCTGCTGCGCCGCACGGCCCCGCCCGCGCCCGCCGGGCAGCCGCCCGCGCACGCTCTGGTCCTCGGCGACCTCGTCCTCGACGAGCAGGCCCGCGAGGTCACCCGCGGCGGCGAGCCGATCGACCTCAGCCCCACCGAGTACGCGCTCCTCGCCCACCTCATGCACCACCCCCGACAGGTGCTGAGCAAGGCGCAGCTCCTGGACGCCGTCTGGTCCTACGACTTCGGCGGGCAGGCGCACGTCGTGGAGCTGTACATCAGCTACCTGCGTAAGAAGATCGACGCGGGCCGGACGCCGATGATCCACACCGTGCGCGGCGCCGGCTACCTGATCAAGGCGTCCCCGTGACGGCCGCCCGGCCGCGGACCGCGCGGCTGCGGGCGAGGGCGGGGCGGCTCGTGCCGCGCACCCTGCGGGCCAGGCTGATCGCCGGACTGCTGGTGCTGCTGGTCGTCACCTGCGCCGCGGTCGGCTTCGCCACCACCGCGGCGCTGCGGCACTTCCTGGTCGACCGGCTGGACCAGCAGCTCACCGACACCGGCGGGCGGTACGCCGCCAGCCTGGAGCACGCCGGCCAGGGCGGCACCGCCGACACCCGGGCGCAGCCCCCCGGGACCTTCGGCGCCCGGCTGCTGGACGGCCGGGCCACCGCGGCCGGTGTGGTGGACGGGGACGCCGACGACGCCGACCGCCCCAACGCCGACGACCGGGTCGACCTCTCCGCGGCCGACCTGCGGGCCCTGACCGCGCTGCCCGTCGGCGGACCGGCGCACACTGTCCGGCTGTCCGACCTCGAAGGCCCGTACCGGATGCAGGCGGTCGCGGGCCGGGACGGCGACGTACTGGTCAGCGGTCTGCCGCTGCATCAGGTCGAGGACACCGTGGAGCGTCTGACGACCCTGGAGCTGACGGTCTTCGCGGTCGCCGTCACCGCGGCGGGGGTGGCCGGGGCGCTCTGGGTCCGCTGGTCGCTGCGGCCGCTGGACCGGGTGGCCGGGACGGCCGAGCGGGTCAGCACGCTGCCGCTGGCGAGCGGCGCCGTCGACCTCTCCGTGCGGGTGCCCGACGACGATCCGGCGACCGAGGTCGGCCGGGTCGGGGCCGCGCTCAACCGGATGCTCGGCCACGTCGGGGCCGCGCTCGCCCGCCGGCACGCGGTGGAGGAGCGGCTGCGGGCGTTCGCCGCCGACGCCAGCCACGAGCTGCGCACCCCGGTCGCCGCCGTCCGGGGCCACGCCGAGCTGGCGCTGCGCCATCCCGGTCCGGTGCCCGAGCCGGTGGTGCACTCGCTGGAGCGGATCGGTGCCGAGGCCGGGCGGATGGGCGCCATCGTGGAGGACCTGCTGCTGCTCGCCCGGCTGGACGCGGGCCGGCCGCTCGCCGACCAGGAGGTCGACCTGACCCGGATCGCCCTGGACGGCGTGGCCGACGCCCGCGCCGCCGGGCCGGACCACCGCTGGCGGTTGGTGCTGCCCGAGGAGCCGGTGCTCGTGCGCGGCGACGCCGACCGGCTGCGCCAGGTGACGGCCAACCTGCTGGCCAACGCCCGCACCCACACACCGCCCGGCACCGCGGTGGAGCTCGCCCTGGAGCGGGCGGGCGCGGAGGTGCGGCTGTCCGTCGCGGACACCGGCCCGGGCATCCCGCCGGAGCTGGCGGACCGGATGTTCGAGCGCTTCGTGCGCGGGGACCGGGGCCGGTCGCGGGCCACCGGCTCGACCGGACTCGGCCTGTCGATCGTGCAGGCCGTGGTGCAGGCGCACGGCGGCACGGTGGACGCGGCGAGCCGGCCGGGCCGTACGGTCTTCACCGTCCGACTGCCGGCCGCGACGGCGCCGCAGGCGTGAACCGCAGGCGCGACCCGCGGGGGTGACCCGCGGCGGGACCGCCGGCGGCCGGGCGGGACGGGCCCGCCCGGCCGCCGGAAGGGTCAGTGGCGCTCGCCGGCCGCGCGGTCGGCGGCCTGCGCCCGGAGGGCGCGCTCGACGCCGGCCCGGGACTCGACGACCTGGCGGCGCAGGGCCGGCGCCGGGTCGGCCGAGGCCAGCCAGGCGTCGGTGGCGTCCAGGGTGGCCTGCTCGACCTGGTAGGCCGGGTACAGGCCGACGATGATCTGCTGCGAGATCTCGTGGCTGCGGCTCTCCCAGACGCCCTTCACCGCGGCGAAGTACTTCTCGCGGTAGGGGGCGATCAGCTCGCGCTGGTCGGGCTGCTGGAAGCCGCCGATGACGGCCTCCTGCACGTAGTTGGTGAGCTTGTCGGACTCCACCACGGAGGCCCACGCCTCGGCCTTGGCCCCGGCGGTCGGGCGGGCGGCCCGGCAGCTCGCGGCGTGCTCCTGGCCGGAGGAGGTGTTGTCGCGCACCAGCTCCTCGTCGACGGCCTTGTCGTCGGCGCGGCCGGCGGCGACCAGGCGGGCCAGCAGGCTCCACCGCAGCTCGGTGTCGACGGCCAGGCCCTCGATCACCTCGGAGCCGTCGAGCAGGCCGGCCAGCAGGCCGAACTGGGCGTCGGTGCGGGCGGCGGCGGCCAGGGTGCGGGCCCAGGCGAGCTGGTGGTCGCTGCCGGGGGCGGCGGCGCGCAGCTGCTCCTCGGCGGCGGCGGCCCAGCGCTGCAGGCCCTCCTCGCGCCACGCCGGGTCGGCGTACATCTCCAGGGCGAGCTTGACCTGGCGCTGCACGGACTGCACGACGCCGATGTCGGACTCGCGCTGCAGGCCGGAGAGGGCGAGGGCGAGGTAGTCCCGGGTGGCGAGCTCGCCGTCGCGGGTCATGTCCCAGGCGGAGGCCCAGCACAGGGCGCGCGGCAGCGAGTCGGCGAAGTCGCCGAGGTGGCCGGTGACGACGGCCAGCGAGTCCTCGTCGAGGCGGACCTTGGCGTAGGACAGGTCGTCGTCGTTGAGCAGCAGGACGGCGGGGCGGTGCCGGCCGACCAGCTCGGGCACCTCGGTGCGCGGGCCGTCGACGTCGAGCTCGATCCGGTCGGTGCGCACCAGGGAGCCGTCGACCAGCTCGTACAGGCCGACCGCGATCCGGTGCGGGCGAAGCACGGCCTCGCCGCGGGCGCCGGCGGGCAGCGCCGGGGCCTCCTGGAGGACGGCGAAGGACTCGATCTCGCCGTCGGTGTTGATCCGCAGCTCGGGGCGGAGCACGTTGATGCCGGCCGTCTCCAGCCACGCCTTGGACCAGGTCCGCAGGTCGCGGCCGCTGGCCTCCTCCAGGGCGCCGAGCAGGTCGGGGAGGGTGGTGTTGCCCCAGGCGTGGCGCTTGAAGTAGGCCTGCACGCCCTGGAAGAACGCGTCCTGGCCGACGTAGGCGACCAGCTGCTTGAGCACCGAGGCGCCCTTGGCGTAGGTGATGCCGTCGAAGTTGACCTGGACGTCCTCCAGGTCGTTGATCTCCGCCATGATCGGGTGGGTGGACGGCAGCTGGTCCTGCCGGTACGCCCAGGTCTTCATCTGGTTGGCGAAGGTCGTCCAGGAGTGCGGCCACTTGGAGCCCGGGGCCTCGGCCTGGCAGACGGCCTCGGCGAAGGTCGCGAAGGACTCGTTCAGCCAGAGGTCGTTCCACCACTCCATGGTCACGAGGTCGCCGAACCACATGTGGGCGAGCTCGTGCAGGATCGTCGCGGCGCGCATCTCGTAGGAGGCGTCGGTGACCTTGGAGCGGAAGACGTACTGGTCACGCAGGGTGACGGCGCCCGCGTTCTCCATCGCGCCGGCGTTGAACTCCGGAACGAACAGCTGGTCGTACTTGGCGAACGGGTAGGCGAAGTCGAACTTCTCCTGGAAGTAGTCGAAGCCCTGCTTGGTGACCTCGAAGATCGCCTCGGCGTCCAGGAACTCGCGCAGCGAGGGGCGGCAGTACACGCCGAGCGGCACCCGCTGGTCGCCGTTGGCGTACTCGTCGAAGACGCCCACGTAGGGACCGGCCACCAGCGCGGTGACGTAGGTGGACATCCGCGGGGTGGGCTCGAAGGCCCAGGTGCGGGTCGCGCCCTCGCCGGCGGGCTCGGGGGTGGGGGAGTTGGAGACCACGACCCAGCCCGCCGGGGCCGTCACGGTGAAGCGGAAGCTCGCCTTGAGGTCGGGCTGCTCGAAGGCGGCGAACACCCGGCGGGCGTCCGGGACCTCGAACTGGGTGTACAGGTAGGTCTCGCCGTCCACCGGGTCGACGAAGCGGTGCAGGCCCTCACCCGTGTTGGTGTAGGCGCAGTCGGCGACCACCCGGAGCTCGTTCTCGGCCCGGACGGCGGGCAGGGCGATCCGGCTGTCGGCGAAGTTGGCGAGGTCCAGCGCCTCGCCGTTCAGCACGATCTCGGAGACGCCCGGCGCGACCAGGTCGATGAAGGTGGCGGCACCCGGGGTGGTGGCGGAGAAGCGGACCACGGTGGTGGACCGGAAGGTGCCCCCTTCGGGGGCCGAGCCCAGGTCGAGCTCGATGTCGTACGACTCCACATGCAGGAGTGCGGCCCGGGTACGGGCCTCCTCACGGGTCAAGTTGGTGCCAGGCACTCGCAGGACTCCTTCGTCAGGCTTGGTTGGGGGCATCCTTTCACGAGCGTCCCCCGCGCGGACCTGCGATTTCCGGGGCTGTCGGGCGGTTCGGGCGTTCGGCTACGACACTCGACGTAGGGCGGTGGCTGAGGTTTCGCAACGATCTGCCTTCGCCCTTGACTCTGTATTGCGGACTTGGCTGAGCTTAGAGTTCAGAAGTTGAAGATGAACGCCCGGTTGAGGATTCGACACCGCAGGGTGACGGCCCGGCCGGCCACAACGAGCTCCGCCGCAAGGGCGCGGCAGGGACGGGAGCGGTCGGGTTCCCGTGCCCTGGGAGGGTGAATCATGTCGATGGACACGCCGGGATCGCAGTCCTCGCTGCACCGGGCGAACCTCGAGAGGGTGCTGCGGGCCGTGCGGATGGCCGGCTCGCTGACCCAGGCCGAGATCGCCAGGTCCACCGGGCTGTCGGCGGCGACGGTGTCCAACATCGTCCGCGAGCTGAAGGAGAGCGGCACCGTCGTGGTCGCCGACACCTCCTCGGGCGGCAGACGGGCGCGCAGCGTCTCGCTCAGCGGGGACGCCGGGATCGTGGTCGGCGTCGACTTCGGCCACACCCATCTGCGGGTCGCGGTGGGCAATCTGGCGCACCGTGTGCTGGCCGAGGAGAGCGAGCCGATCGACACCGACGTGTCGGCGCAACAGGGCTTCGACCGGGCGGAGACGCTGGTCGGGCGGCTGCTGACGCAGGCCGGCTTCCGGCCGGACAAGGTGATCGGGGTCGGACTGGGCGTACCCGGCCCGATCGACGTGGAGACCGGCGCGCTCGGCTCGACGGCGATCCTGCCGGGCTGGACGGGCGTCAACCCGGGCCGGGAGCTCTCCCAGCGCCTGGGCATGCAGGTGTACGTGGACAACGACGCGAACCTGGGCGCCCTGGGCGAGTTGGTGTGGGGCGCGGGCCGCGGGCTGAGTGACCTCGCGTACATCAAGGTGGCCAGCGGCGTCGGCTCCGGACTGGTCATCAACGGGCAGATCTACCGGGGCCCCGGCGGCACCGCCGGGGAGATCGGGCACATCACCCTGGACGAGGCCGGACCGGTCTGCCGCTGCGGCAACCGGGGCTGCCTGGAGACCTTCGTCGGCTCGCGCTACCTGCTCAACCTCTTGAACGCGAGCCACCCCGGGGAGTTGACGCTCACCAAGGTGGTGCAGCTGGCACAGCAGGGCGACCTGGGCTGCCGGCGGGTCATCGCGGACGCCGGCCGGCAGATCGGGTCGGGAGTCGCGACCCTGTGCAACCTGCTGAATCCGCGTCGGGTGATCCTCGGCGGCGAACTCGCGGAAGCCGGTGAGCTGGTGCTTTCCCCGATCCGGGACTCGGTGGCGCGGTACGCGATCCCGAGCGCGGCGCGGCAGCTCTCGGTCGTCCCGGGCACGCTCGGCGGCCGGGCGGAGGTGCTCGGCGCGCTGGCCCTGGTGATGAGCGAGATGGGCGAATCGGGCGCGATCCGGCACACCGGACTGGCCTCCGCGTCCAGTGCCTGAGCACCCCGCGAGCCGACCCTGAACTGCTCCTGAGCGGCCCCTGAGCTGCGCCGATCGGCCCCCGACCTGTCCCGGCAGGCGGGGGCCGCGGTCGTTTGATCTCGGCTTCGCCTTCAGGAAGATAACGAAAGGGTTCGGATCACCGCAGTTGCGGTTTTACTTATTGACGACAAGGTGCGGGCCGGGTTGACTCCACTCAACCTCGCCGCAAGGTTGCGGCACTGTCAGGGAGGCACCCCCACCATGAACGCAATGATGCGTCGCGCTGTCATCGGCACCGCTGCTGTTTCGATGGCTCTCTCCATGGCCGCCTGTGGCAAGGCCGGCAGTGACAAGAAGGACGACGCCAAGGGCGGCGACAGCAAGTCGATCGGCCTGCTGCTCCCGGAGAACGCGTCCTCCGTGCGCTACGAGTCCTTCGACAAGCCGTTCATCGAGGCCAAGGTCAAGGAGCTGTGCGGCGACTGCACCGTCAAGTACAGCAACGCCGAGGGCTCGGCCGCCAAGCAGAAGCAGCAGTTCGACACCCTGATCGCCCAGGGCGTCAAGGTCATCATCCTGGACGCGTTCGACGCGGCCTCCACCCAGTCCTGGGTGAAGGAGGCGGCCGACAAGGGCGTCAAGGTCATCGCGTACGACCGCCTGGCCACCGGCCCGGTCTCCGCCTACGTCTCCTTCGACAACGAGAAGGTCGGCGAGCTGCAGGGCCAGGCCCTGGTCGACGCCCTCGGCGCCAAGGCCGCCGAGGCCAACATCGTCATGATCAACGGTGACGACGCGGACCCGAACGCCGGCAAGTTCAAGTCCGGTGCGCACAAGGTCCTCGACGGCAAGGTCAAGAAGGTCGTCTACGAGCAGTCCGGTGAGTGGAAGCCCACCGTGGCCGGCCAGAAGATCGGCGCCGCGATCACCCAGCTCGGCAAGGACGGCTTCCAGGCCGTCTACTCCGCCAACGACGGCATGGCCGCCGCGATCATCACCCAGCTGAAGTCCGCGAACATCAACGTTCCGGTCGGCGGCCAGGACGCGGGCCTCGACGCCATCCAGCGCCTCGTCAGCGGCGAGCAGTCGTACACCATCTACAAGGCGTACAAGCCGCTGGCTGACTCGGCCGCCGAGCTCGCCGTCGCGCTGCTGCAGGGCAAGGACGTCAAGGCCATCGCCTCCGCCAGCATCGACAGCGACACCGACAAGGGCATCCCGGCCAAGCTGCTCGACCCGAAGGTCGTCACCAAGGCCAACATCAAGGACACCGTGATCGCCGACAAGCTGTACACCGTCGCCGACATCTGCACCGGCACCTACGCCGACGCCTGCAAGGCCGCGGGCCTGCAGTAAGTCCACCCGGGTGGGCGCTCCCCGGCGGGAGCGCCCACCCTGCGGCGAGACCGGCTCCCCACCTCCGGCGGCGGGGCTCCACCCGGGCCCCGGCCGGTCTCCACCCCTTTTCTCGCACTAACCTTCGCGCCCGGGTCGGCGCGCGGCAGGCCGTGTCATGCCCATATCCGGGGGCTGGCGCGGAACGAAGGAGATGGTTCACGTGACAGGCGCACCCGTACTGGCGTTGCGCGGTGTCTCCAAGCGCTTCGGTGCCGTCCAGGCGCTCACCGATGTGCACCTGGAGGTCCACGCCGGCGAGGTGGTCGCCCTGGTGGGCGACAACGGTGCAGGCAAGTCGACGCTGGTGAAGACGATCGCCGGCGTGCACCCCATCGACGAGGGCGCGATCGAGTGGGAGGGCAGCAAGGTCGCGATCAACCGGCCGCACGACGCCCAGGCCCTCGGCGTCGCCACCGTCTACCAGGACCTCGCACTCTGCGACAACCTCGACGTGGTCGGCAACCTCTTCCTCGGCCGCGAGCTGCGCCGCTTCGGCGCGCTCGACGAGGTCGCCATGGAGAAGCGCGCCAAGGAGCTGCTCGACACCCTGTCGATCCGCATCCCCAGCGTCCGCATCCCGATCGCCGCCCTCTCCGGCGGCCAGCGCCAGGTCGTCGCGATCGCCCGCGCCCTGGTCGGCGACCCCAAGATCGTGATCCTGGACGAGCCCACCGCCGCCCTCGGCGTCGAGCAGACCGCCCAGGTCCTCGACCTGGTCGAGCGCCTGCGCGACCGCGGCCTCGGCGTGATCCTGATCAGCCACAACATGGCCGACGTCAAGGCCGTCGCGGACACCGTCGCGGTGCTCCGCCTGGGCCGCAACAACGGCGTCTTCGAGGTGGCCAACACCTCGCACGAGGAGATCATCTCCGCCATCACCGGCGCCACCGAGAACGCCGTGACCCGGCGTCAGGCACGTATCGCGGAGGAAGCGAAGTGACCACGGACCAGACCACCAACGCCGCGGAGAAGGCCCCCGAGCCCGCCGCCGCGCCGGCCGCCCCGGCGGTCGACCCGCGCCTGCTCGTCCGCGAGGCCGGCTTCGCCGGCTACGTCGCCGAGTTCAAGCGCAAGATGAAGAGCGGCGACCTGGGCTCCGTCCCCGTCGTGCTCGGCCTGATCCTGATCGGCGCCATCTTCCAGGGCATCACCGGCGACTTCCTCAACGCCGACAACCTCACCAACATCACCAAGTGGGTCGCCGGCCCCGGCCTCATCGCCGTCGGCATCGTCTTCGTGCTGCTGCTCGGTGAGATCGACCTCTCCCTCGGCTCGGTCGCCGGCGTCTCCGCCGCGATAGCCGCCGTCCTCTCGGTGCGCTCCGGCCTCAACGAGTGGCTCGCCTGCCTGATCGCCATCGTGGCCGCGCTCGCCATCGGCGCCCTGCACGGCTTCTTCTTCGCCAAGATCGGCGTCCCCGCCTTCGTCGTCACCCTGGCCGGCCTGCTCGCCTGGAGCGGTCTGCAGATGTTCGTCCTCGGCGACAAGGGCACCGTCAACGTCCTGAACGACGGTGTGCTCGCCAACCTGGACACCTACTTCCTCGGCGACGGCGACGTGGCCTTCACCTGGGGCTTCGCGGTCCTCGGCATCGCGCTCTTCGGCGCCGGCCAGTTCCTGGACGCCAAGCGCCGCGGCGACGCCGGCCTGCCGGCCCGCCCGATGAGCGAGATCGCGCTGCGCACCGGCGTGATCGCCGTCATCGGCCTGGTCGCCGCCTACATGCTCAACCAGGACCGCGGCCTGCCGCTGCCCCTGGTGATCTTCCTGTCGATCGTCGTCATCACCGACTTCGTGCTCCGCCGCACCGGCTACGGCCGCCAGATCTTCGCGGTCGGCGGCAGCGTCGAGGCCGCCCGCCGGGCCGGCATCAACGTCGCCTGGGTCCGGATCTCGGTCTTCATGATCTCGGCCGGCATGGCGGCCCTCGGCGGCCTCTTCATCGCCTCCCAGCAGGGCTCCGCCGACAAGCTGCTCGGCGGCGGCAACGTCCTGATGAACTCGATCGCGGCGGCCGTCATCGGCGGCACCAGCCTCTTCGGCGGCCGCGGCAAGACCTGGTCCGCCCTGCTCGGCATCCTGGTCATCCAGTCGATCATCACCGGCCTCGACCTGGTCCACGTGAACCAGGCGATCCAGTACATGATCACCGGCGCGGTGCTGCTCGGCGCCGTCGTGCTCGACTCCGTCTCCCGCCGGACCCAGAAGTCCAGCGGCCGGGGCTGACGACACGCCCGGAGCAGTGTGAGGCCCGGCACCCGAACCGATCGGGTGCCGGGCCCCGTCATGTGTAACCGGAGCCCCCATGCGCCGCATGGTGTCCGCCAGCCGGACATTAGACTCTTGCAGTCGGGGAAGCCCGGCCAGGCCGGACAGAGAGGTCTGGGAACAGTGAACGAGGAGGAACGGGTGGCCCTGCTGACCCGCATTAGGGGACCGCGCGATCTCGACCGGCTCACCCCGGCGCAGCTGGCCGACCTGGCCGAGGAGATCCGCGGCTTCCTGGTCGAAGAGGTCTCGAAGACCGGTGGCCACCTCGGCCCGAACCTGGGCGTGGTGGAGCTCACCATCGCGATGCACCGGGTCTTCGACTCGCCGCGCGACCGGATCCTGTTCGACACCGGTCACCAGAGCTACGTCCACAAGCTGCTCACCGGCCGCCAGGACTTCTCCCGGCTGAAGATGAAGGGCGGCCTGTCGGGCTACCCGTCGCGCGCCGAGTCCGAGCACGACGTGATCGAGAACTCGCACGCCTCGACCGTCCTCGGCTACGCCGACGGCCTCGCCAAGGCCAACAAGATCCAGGGCCACAAGGACCGCCCGGTCGTCGCCGTCATCGGCGACGGCGCGCTGACCGGCGGCATGGCCTGGGAGGCCCTCAACAACATCGCCGACGCGAAGGACCTGCCGGTCGTCATCGTCGTCAACGACAACGAGCGCTCCTACTCGCCGACCATCGGCGGCCTGGCCAACCACCTCGCGACCCTGCGCACCACCCAGGGCTACGAGCGGTTCCTCTCCTGGGGCAAGGACGCGCTGCAGCGCACCCCCGTCGTCGGCCAGGCGATGTTCGACACCCTGCACGGTGCGAAGAAGGGCCTGAAGGACTTCATCGCCCCGCAGGGCATGTTCGAGGACCTCGGCCTCAAGTACATCGGCCCGATCGACGGCCACGACCTGGTGGCGCTGGAGTCCGCGTTCACCAAGGCCCGCGGCTTCGGCGGCCCGGTGATCGTGCACTGCATCACCGAGAAGGGCCGCGGCTACCACGCCGCCGAGAACAACGACGAGGACCGCTTCCACGCGGTCGGCGTCATCCACCCCGACACCGGCCTGCCGGTGAAGTCCTCCGGCAAGGACTGGACCTCCGTCTTCGGCGAGGAGATGGTCGCCCTCGGCCGCGAGCGCAAGGACATCGTGGCGATCACCGCCGCGATGCTCCACCCGGTCGGCCTGGCGCCCTTCGCCAAGGCCTACCCGGACCGCATCTTCGACGTCGGCATCGCCGAGCAGCACGCGGCCGTCTCCGCCGCGGGCCTGGCCACCAACGGCCTGCACCCGGTCGTCGCCGTGTACGCGACCTTCCTGAACCGCGCCTACGACCAGGTGTTGATGGACGTCGCCCTGCACAAGCTGGGCGTCACCTTCGTCCTCGACCGGGCCGGCGTCACCGGCACCGACGGCGCCTCGCACAACGGCATGTGGGACATGTCGATCCTGCAGACCGTCCCGGGCCTGCGGCTCGCCGCCCCGCGCGACGCCGACCAGGTCCGCGCCCAGCTGCGCGAGGCCGTCGAGGTGCCGGACGCGCCCACCGTCGTCCGCTACTCCAAGGGCAGCGTCGGCCCCGCCGTGCCCGCGATCGGCAAGGTCGGCGGCATGGACGTGCTCCGCGAGAGCGGCGAGGGCGGCGGCGACGGGCGCGCCGACGTGCTCATCGTCTCCGTCGGCGCGATGGCCCCGCTCTGCCTGGAGGCCGCCGAACTGCTCGACGCCCAGGGCATCACCTCCACCGTCGTCGACCCGCGCTGGGTCAAGCCGGTCGACAAGGCGCTGCCCGGCCTCGCCGCCGAGCACCGCGTCGTCGTCACCGTCGAGGACAACGGCCGCGTCGGCGGCGTCGGCTCCGCGATCGCGCAGGCCCTGCGCGACGCCGACGTCGACCTGCCGCTGCGCGACTTCGGCATCCCGCAGGAGTTCCTCGACCACGCCAAGCGCGAGGAGATCCTCGCCGAGATCGGCCTCACCGCCCCGGACGTCGCCCGCCAGGTGACCGCCCTGGTGGCGCGCCTCGACGCGCAGCCCGTCCAGGCCTGACCGCCCTCCGCCGGAGCCCCGGGTGCAGCCGCGCCCGGGGCTCCGGCGCGCCCGGAACCGGACGTACAGGGCGCGATCACGGGACCAGCGCGCCCGCCGGCACGGGTGCCCGGTAGGTTGTCACCCGTGCCCACACCGACCTCCAGCCGCCCCGCCGTGACCGCCCGCCTCCGCGAGCAGGTCCGGACGGGCTACTGGACGAGGCTGGTGCCGGTGCTGGCCCTGCTCGCGGTGGCCACCCACGTCCCGTCCTTCCTGCGGCCGGTGTGGAGCCCCGACGAGGGCTACCTCGCCACCCAGGCCCGCATGCTGGCCGACGGCGGGGTGCTCTACGACACCGTCGTCGACCGCAAGCCCCCGCTGCTGCCCTGGCTCTACCAGGCCTGCTTCGCGCTGTTCGGCTCCGGCTCGCTCTGGCCGCTGCGCAGCCTGGCGATCGTCGCCCACCTGGTCACCGCCGTCCTGCTGGCCTCCATCGCCCGCGGGCGCTGGGGCAACCGGGCGGGCGGCGCGGCCGGCGTGCTCTACCTGCTGCTGTCCATCGGCCTGTCGCCCGAGGACACCCAGGCGGCGACCTTCGAGGTCTTCATGCTGCCGGCCATGGTCGCCGCCTTCCGGTACGCCGAGCGGCGCCGCTGGCTGGCCGCGGGCATCGCGGTGGCGCTCTGCTCGCTGACCAAGCAGACCGGCGGCGCGGTGCTCCTGCCGGTGCTGTGGATGCTGCTGCAGGACGCCCGCCGGCGCGGGGTGCGCTGGCCCCCCGTGCTGGCCGCGATCGGCTTCGGGTTCGCGCTGCCGATAGCGCTGGTCGCGCTGATCCTCACCAAGCCCAAGGGCTTCCTCTTCTGGGTGGTCACCGGCAGCGGCGACTACGCCTCGCTCGGCGGCGCCTGGCTGCAGATGACCGGCCGGGCGCTCGGCAACTCCGCGATCCTGCTCGCCGCCGGCCTCGGCTTCGTGGTGCCGATCGGGTACCGGCTGTGGCTGCGGCGCGGCCGCCGCGCCGTCCCCGGGGCGGGGGAGGAGCACGGCTCCACCACCGACCTGTGGGTGTGGCTGCTCTCGTCGGCGGTCGCGGTCAGCATGGGCTTCCACTTCTTCGGCCACTACTACCTGCAGCTGATGCCGCCGCTGGTGCTGCTCGGCGTCGGCGCGGTCTCCACCTCGGCGGTGCGCTGGCGGCCGGTGCTCACCTACTCGGCGGTCGCCTGCACCTTCTTCTGGGGCCTCGCGGTGTTCTGGCCGGGCCAGAAGCTCACCCAGACCACCGAGGTGGCCACCGCGGTCGCCAAGCAGACCACGCCCAAGGACACCGTGCTGGTCTGGGGCATGCACCCCGAGCTGTACTGGCTGGCCGACCGCCGCCCCGCCAGCCGTTACCTGACCGCCGGCTTCCTCACCAACTTCAGCGGCGGCAAGGACGGCCAGAAGGTCGGCGAGCAGTACAGCGTCAGCGAGGCCTGGCAGACCTTCGACGAGGAGCTCGCCGCCAAGGGCCTGCCCGAGATCGTCGTCGACGACTCCGGCACCGCCCCCTACCAGCCGCTGCTGATCCCCCGCATCGAGAGCCTCCTCGACACCCACTACGAGGTCGTCGGCGTCACCGGCGACACCGTCATCTACCGGCTCAAGAAGAAGTAGCCCCCGAAGGCCCCGGAGACGGCCTCAGGACGCCTCCAGGGCCGCTCCGGACATGCGAAAGGCCCCCGCCGGGTGGCGGGGGCCTTCGTGTCGCTACGGGGCTCAGGCCGGGACGGAGGCCACGCCCGGGGCGAGGAAGCGCTTGCCGTTCACCCGCTCCGAGACGCCCTCGCGGTCCAGGTACGGCGTGATGCCGCCCAGGTGGAAGGGCCAGCCGGCGCCGGTGATCATGCACAGGTCGATGTCCTGCGCCTCGCCGACGACGCCCTCGTCCAGCATCAGGCCGATCTCCTGCGCCACGGCCTCCAGGGCACGGGCGAGGACCTGCTCCTCGGTCAGCACGGTGTCGCCGAAGGTCAGCAGCTCCAGCACCTCGGGGTCGAGGACCTGCTGGCCGTCCTGCCAGACGTAGAAGCCGCGCTTGCCGGCCTTGACGAGCTTGCCGAGGTTCTCGGAGACGGTGAACCGCTCCGGGAAGGCGCCGTGCAGGGTCTCCGACACGTGCAGGGCGATGGCCGGGCCGACCAGCTCCAGCAGCACGATCGGGGACATCGGCAGGCCGAGCGGCAGCACGGCCTTCTCGATGGTCTCGATCGGGGTGCCCTCGTCGATGGCGCCCTGGATCGCGTCCATGAAGCGGAGCAGGATCCGGTTCACCACGAACGCCGGGGCGTCCTTGGTCAGGACGGCCGTCTTCTTCAGCTTCCGGGCCACGCCGAAGGCGGTGGCCAGCGAGGCGTCGTCGGTCTTCTCCGCGCGGACGATCTCCAGCAGCGGGAGGATCGCGACCGGGTTGAAGAAGTGGAAGCCGACGACCCGCTCCGGGTGCTCCAGCTTGGAGGCCATCTCGGTGACCGACAGCGAGGAGGTGTTGGTCGCCAGGATGGTGGTCGGCGAGACCACGGCCTCCAGCTCGGCGAGGACGTTCTGCTTGACGCCCATCTCCTCGAACACGGCCTCGATGACGAAGTCCGCGTCGCCGAAGGCGACCGCCTTGTCCAGGTGGCCGGAGACCAGGCCCTTGAGCTTGTTGGCCTTGTCGCCGTTGATCCGGCCCTTGGCGAGCAGCTTGTCGACCTCGCCGTGGACATAGCCCACGCCCTTGTCGATGCGCTCCTGGTCGATGTCGGTCAGCACGACCGGCACCTCCAGGCGGCGGGCGAACAGCAGCGCCAGCTGCGAGGCCATCAGGCCCGCGCCGACGACGCCGACCTTGTTGACCGGGCGGGCCAGCGACTTGTCCGGCGCACCGAAGGGGCGCTTGGCGCGGCGCTGCACCAGGTTGAAGGCGTAGATGCCGCTGCGCAGCTCGCCGCCCATGATCAGGTCGGCCAGCGCCACGTCCTCGGCGTCGAAGCCGGCCTGCAGGTCCTGGTCCTTGACCTGCTGGATGATGTCGAGCGCCTTGTAGGCGGCCGGCGCGGCGCCGTGCACCTTGGCGTCGGCGACCAGGCGGCCCCAGGCGACGGCGTCGTCCCAGGCCTTGCCGCGGTCGATCTCCTCGCGCTCGACGGCGGTCTCGCCGGTGAGCACGGAGGCGGTCCAGTGCAGCGACTGCTCCAGGAAGTCGGCCGGCTCGAAGATCGCGTCCGCGATGCCGAGCTCGAACACCTCCTGGCCCTTGAGCTGCTTGTTCTGGCTCATCGAGTTCTCGACGATGACCTTGACGGCCTTCGCCGGGCCGATCAGGTTCGGCAGGATCGTGCAGCCGCCCCAGCCCGGGACGAGGCCGAGGAAGACCTCGGGCAGCGAGAACGCCGGGATGCCGGAGCTCACGGTGCGGTAGGTGCAGTGCAGGCCGACCTCGACGCCGCCGCCCATCGCCGCGCCGTTGTAGTAGGCGAAGGAGGGGACGGGCAGCGCGGCGATCCGCTTGAAGACGTCGTGGCCGCCCTTGCCGATGGCCAGCGCGTCGCCGTGCTCCTTGAGCACCTCGACGCCCTTCAGGTCGGCGCCGACCGCGAAGATGAACGGCTTGCCGGTGATCGCCACGGCGGCGATCCCGCCCTCGGCGGCCTCGGCCTCGACCCGGTCCAGCGCCTCGGAGAGCTTCGCGAGCGAGCCCGGGCCGAAGGTGGTCGGCTTGGTGTGGTCGAAGCCGTTGTCCAGGGTGATCAGCGCCAGCTTGCCGGCCTGCTTGGGCAGGTCCAGGTGACGCACGTGCGCGGTGGTGACGACCTCGCCGGGGAACAGCTCGGCGGCGCGCTTCAGCAGCTCGGTGGTGCTCACGGTCACTTGTTCCCCTCGAAGTGCGGGTTCTCCCAGATGACCGTGCCGCCCATGCCGAAGCCGATGCACATGGTGGTCAGGCCGTAGCGGATGTCGGGGCGCTGCTCGAAGCGGCGCGCCAGCTGGGTCATCAGGCGGACGCCGGTGGAGGCCAGCGGGTGGCCGTAGGCGATCGCGCCGCCGTACGGGTTGACGCGCTCGTCGTCGTCGGCGATGCCGTAGTGGTCGAGCAGCGAGAGGACCTGGACGGCGAAGGCCTCGTTGATCTCGAAGGCGCCGATGTCGTCGATGGTCAGACCGGCCTTGGCCAGCGCCTTCTGCGTCGCCGGGACGGGGCCGATGCCCATGACCTCGGGCTCCACGCCGGCGTAGGCGAAGGAGACCAGGCGCATCTTGATCGGCAGGCCGAGCTCCTCGGCGACGTCCTCGGCGGCCAGCAGCGAGGCGGTGGCGCCGTCGTTCAGACCGGCCGCGTTGCCCGCGGTGATGTTGCCGTGCGGGCGGAACGGGGTCTTGAGGTTCGCCAGCGACTCCATGGTGGTGCCGGGGCGCATCGGCTCGTCCGTCGTCGCCAGGCCCCAGCCGGTCTCGCCGACCTCGGGGTTGGTGTTGCGGATCGCGATCGGCACCAGGTCCGGCTGGATGTCGCCGTTGGCGTACGCCTTGGCGGCCTTCTCCTGGGAGCGCACGGCGTAGGCGTCGCAGCGCTCCTTGGTGATGTGCGGCAGGCGGTCGTGCAGGTTCTCCGCGGTCATGCCCATGAACAGGGCGGACTCGTCGACCAGCTTCTCCGACACGAAGCGCGGGTTCGGGTCCACGCCCTCGCCCATCGGGTGGCGGCCCATGTGCTCGACGCCGCCGGCGACGGCGATGTCGTACGCGCCGAAGGCGATGCCGCCCGCGGTGGTGGTGACGGCGGTCATCGCACCGGCGCACATGCGGTCGATCGCGTAGCCCGGGACGGACTGCGGCAGACCGGCGAGCAGGCCCGCGGTGCGGCCGATGGTCAGGCCCTGGTCGCCGATCTGCGTGGTAGCGGCGACGGCGACCTCGTCGATGCGCTCGACGGGCAGGTTCGGGTTGCGGCGCACCAGCTCACGGATGCACTTGACGACCAGGTCGTCCGCGCGGGTCTCGTGGTAGATGCCCTTCGGGCCGGCCTTGCCGAACGGGGTGCGGACGCCGTCGACGAAGACGACGTCCCTCGCGGTACGAGGCACGGGGGCTCTCCTCCCAGGGGACATGACGTTAAGCGCAGTCCGCACGGCTCACGGGTGGAGCGGCGCTGCTTCAGAGCCATGCTACCCGCCGGTAACTAACTTGCCCAGGGGCCACACCCCCCGGACGGGGTGTGTCGCCCGACACGTCGGTGAACCGGCGAGGGCGGGAAACCGGAAGGGGCGCGGGGAACCGCGCGGGACGGAAGGCGGCGGTCCGCACCTTCCGTC
>NZ_JBFBDW010000033.1:0-86940 GCF_040683455.1 Kitasatospora sp. NPDC093679 | reverse complement strand
TCGTGCGTCGGTTGTTGAAGGAGCTCCGTGAGGCGCTGATCGAGGCGATCATGGAGACGTTGAAGGATCCGATCGTGTCTGCGGTGCAGGCGATGGTCTCGGATCTGATCGCGCAGACGGTGAACCAGGGCTTCGGTGCGCAGGACGGCTATGACGTCGGCCGGACGGTGAAGAAGGGCTGGGAGGAGGGGAAGTCCTCCGCGGAGAACTGGAAGCAGACCTTCGGCGAGTCGCTGCGCGACGGGCTCGGCTCGCGGGCCGGCGGCGCCGCCCGGCACCACCTCGACAATGCGGCCGGACACGGCAGCAGCCACGGTGAGGGCGGCAGCGGCCACGAGAACGGCGGCAGCGAGAGCGGGAACGGCGGGGACTCCGGGTCGTCGAACTCCTCCAACTCCTCGGGCTCATCAGGCAGTTCTGGGCCGTCCCGCTCACCCGAATCCGGCGGCTCCTCCGGTTCCTCGGGCGACAGCGGATCGTCCGGCGGCTCGAACTCCTCCGGCTCGTCCGGGTCTTCGAGCCCGACCGGCAGCGGCTCGTCCAGTGGTGGTTCGTCGGGGAGCGGTTCGTCCGGAAGCGGGCGGCCGAGCGGTGGGGACGCGAGCACCGGCACCGACCACACCTCCTCGGGTGCTCCGTCCGGGACGAGCGGCGACTCCGGGTCCCACAACAGCAGCAGTGACGGCGGGTCCTCGACCCGGCACGGCAACGACGGCCGTGACGACCGGAGTTCGACACCGCTCGACCCGTTCGGCACCCGGCTGAGCTCCGACCCGGCGCCCGCGCCGGCAGCCCAGCACACCCCGTCCGGCAGTGACGGCACCCCGCCGTCCGGCTCGCACACCCCCTCCTCCGGCCCCGACACCGGCTCTCCCACGCACACGGGGACGGACGGGCGGTCGACGCCGGCCTCGGACGGGCCTGCTCCCGCGCGGCACGACGGTGCGGACACGCCTCCGGCCCACACGGGTTCGGATGGTTCTGGTTCGGCGCGGCACGACGGTGCGGACACGCCTCCGGCGCACACGGGGACGGACGGGCGGCCGACGCCGGCCTCGGACGGGCCTGCGCCGAGTCATCACGAGTCCTCGGACGGGCCGGCGCGTGCCGGTGACGGCCATGCGGACCGGTCCGGTGCGGACACTCCCCGGCCCGGGCCCGTATCGGCGCACCCCACTCCCGATGCCGCTCCCGCCCCGGCGCAGTCCCACGGCGGACCGCAGCACACCGGGGAAGGGCAGCCGTCGCACGGCACGCCGGACTCCCGTCCGGGGCCGGCCTCGGCCCACCCGACCCCCGACTCCGCTCCCGCGCCTGCGCACTCCGGTGACTCCCGTCCCCCGCACGGGCCGGTCCGCGGTGACGACGGAGCCTCCACGCCCTCGCACGGCGGTGCGGATCGCGGTACGGCGCCCTTGTACGGACCGGTGCGCGGTGGAGAGGCCACCCCGGCACCTGCGCACGCCTCCGACGGCGGACCGTTCCGACCGGGCGGCGACATCCCCTCCCAGCAGGACCGTTCCGGACCGGTCCCGGACTCCGCGCCCCACCACTCCACGCCCGGAAGTGCGCCGGCCCCGGACACCGCATCCGGTTCGCACGGCGCGGGCGACAGCCGGGGCGTGCCCTCGGGCGGCGGCGTTCCGCACGTGCCGTCGGCGGGCATCCCGTCAGCGGGCGGGCCGTCTTCGGGGCAGGACCACTCGCGCCCGTCCCCGTCCTCCTCGGACGGGCCGCACCGCGCCACGGTCGAGACGGCCTCCACGGCGGTCGCCGACGCCCCGCCCACGCACAGCCCGACCGCGGGACCGGACGCCACCCCGGGCCAGTCCGGTCCGTCCGGCCAGAACCCGGGAACGCCCACCGCCACCGGTCCGGTCGCGGCCGGGCCCGTTCCCGGTGCCGGTGTGCCCGGCTCCGGAACGCCGTCCGGCGGTACGCCACCCCGTCAGGGCGGTCCCGTGCCCCACACGGGCACCGGCGGTGACGGGCCGTCGGGCAACCGTCCCACCACCGTGCCCGGCCAGTCCGCCGGACGCCCGGAGCACGGCGACCGCCCGACCGGCCTCGGCCGCCAGCCCGGCGCGGACCGCCCCGGAACGGACCGTCCCGGTGCCGACCGCCCGTCCGCCGCTCCGCGCCCCGACGGGGGCCGGCCCTCGCGTCCGGACCCCCGGACGGCCGACCCGCGCAGCGCGGACCCGCGCACCGCCGACCAGCGGCCTTCCACCGACCGTCCGACCGGCACGGCGCCGCGCCCGAGCGGCGACGGCCCGGCGCGC
Source organism: Kitasatospora sp. NPDC093679 (assembly GCF_040683455.1). Lineage (NCBI taxonomy): Bacteria > Bacillati > Actinomycetota > Actinomycetes > Kitasatosporales > Streptomycetaceae > Kitasatospora > Kitasatospora sp. NPDC093679. Next base: position 84,658 of record NZ_JBFBDW010000033.1, on the reverse strand, counting down.
ACCCCGGACACCGCTCACCCCGACCACGGCTCGGAGACCCGCCCGGAGGACCACGGCAAGGCCGAGGACCACGCCAAGGGCGACGAGCAGGCCAAGCCCGAGGACCACGGCAAGACCGAGGACCACGCCAAGGGCGACGAGCAGCACCACCGCGACCCGGTCGAGGACGCAGACTCCCCCGCGGACCAGGACGGTCGCTCCGACGCCGACACACCCCCGCACGAGCGCCCGCTCTCCGACAGCCGCCCGTACGACACGCCCGGCGGCCTGGCCCGGGTGGAGGAGCACCACCAGCAGGAGCTGGAGCGGCGCATCCCGCGCAACCCGGACGGCACCCCGCAGCGCCACCCCGACCCGTACGGGGACTGGCCGGGGGCGGTCAACGGGGACGGGCACCGCGAGCCCGGCCGCGACAACAACTGCCTGGACGTGGCGCTGTCCAGCGCCGACACCTACAGCGGCAACCCGAGCGCCGCCGCGGCCCGCACGGACGACGGCAGCCCGGACGGCGAGCGGGGCGGCCGGGACCGTGCCGAGCGCCAACTCGGTGCGCCGTTCCGGGACCTGGGCAACGGCGACCAGGCGTTCCACCGGCTGGAGGACACCCTCCGCCAGTCGGGCCACGGCTCGCAGGCGGTCATCGTCACCCAGGACGCGCACGGCCGTGCCCACGCCTGGAACGTGGTCAACCACAACGGCAAGATCGTCTACCTGGACAACCAGACCGGCGCGCGGAGCGACAAGCCGCTCCACAACGGCGACCACGGCGTCTTCGCGATCCCGCTCGACGCCGACCGCCGGCCGATCACGTCCGACCACCGCCCTTCCGACCCCCGCGCGGGCTCGGACTCCCACGCCGGCTCCCCGACCCGCCCGGCCCGCGCCGACGGTGCCGACCGCCCCGACCGGACCGACCACCCCGACCGCCCCGGCCGGGACGGCGACTCCGCGGACCGCCGCCCCGCGGACCCGGCGGGCAAGACCAAGCACGACGAGGACGGGACGGAGTCGGACGGGGAGGCCGGGCCGCCCAAGAAGAAGCAGAAGCCGAGCCCCGACGACATGGAGGTGGACTCCGGGCACGGCCACACGCCGGGGGCCGGCCCCACCCACGACCCGGCCTCCCACGACGGCACCACGCCGCACGACACCGACATGCCGGACGCCGGAACCCAGGACTCCGGCACGCCGGACGACCGCCAGGGCTCGACGCCGTACCACGACGCCCAGCCCAAGGACCACACGCACTACAACATGCTCGGCGACGACGAGCAGCAGACCTTCCGCGAGCGCGAGAACGCCAAGGTCCGGCAGTCGGACCTGGACGTCGCCCACCAGTTCCTGCGGGACCGGTTCACCGACAAGTCGCTCGGCGACTTCCTGCAGGACACCGCCGACCAGGCCCGGCACAACAAGGACCACAAGGACGACCCCCAGGCGGAATTCCGGCTCGCCTTCGACAAGGAGCAGTTGGAGCACCGGCTGCCCGGCTTCAAGGACCTGCACCAGAGCGAGCAGGGTGCCGTCGTGGCGAGCCTAGGCCGGCTGAGCCTGTCCTACCACCAGCAGTACGCGGTCGGTTCGAGCCCGGAGCACGCCTCCGACCCGTACCACTACCGCGACGACCACGACCGGTCGGACATGTCGGAGATCGAGGCCGAGAAGCAGCAGAACGACAAGCACCACGAGGACGATCTGTCCCGCGGTGTGGCCACCCACCAGAACCACGACTTCTGGCAGGGCACCCGGGGCAACGAGCACCGCCCGCTCAAGGAGGGGGAGAAGCCCGAGGGCCCGAGCCCGGCCCGGCTGGTCCGCGAACACATGGTCGACCGGTACCGGGAGCTGCATCCCGACAAGGCCAACATGACCGACCGCCAGGTGGAGCTCGCGATCCGCCGGGAGACCATCGCGCACGTCAAGGGCGACCACCGGCCCGACTTCACCGGAAAGAACTACGCCGCGATCGAGGTGGTCGACAGCAACGGCAAGGTCCGGTACGTCGTGGACAGCTCGCTGCCGCCGGGCAGGGCCGGCATGCAGCCGGAGCACTCCGAGCCGCACCTGGGCCGCTGGATCGAACGCCTCAACCAGCGTGCGGAAGCGGGCGACTACACGGTGGCCAGCCTCTGGACGGAGCGCGAGCCCTGCGGCCAGGGCGCGGGCCACGGACACTGCTCGCGCTACCTGACCGAGTCGATGCCCGACACCGAGGTCGGCTACGGCGTCGGCTACCGCAAGGGCGACATGGCGGACGGCCACGACACCGCGGCCGAACGGGAGGCGGCGGCCGCCAGGATGGACCGGGACATGCAGGACCACCTCAACCGCCTCGGCGACCTGTGGTACGACATGGCCGTCAGCGGACAGCTGGACAGGAACCGGATCCCGAACCAGTACGTTCCGCCGCAGCCGTGACAATCGACCGCAGTGACAGCCGACCGCAGTGACCAACGCCGACCAGCACCGCCCACGGAGGCGCCATGACCCCCGGACCTGACCAGACCCCCGGCCCCACCGGTGGCTTCGACGTGCGCGAGCTGCCCGTGCTGATCGAGCGGCCGGAGTTCCTGGCACGGGTCGGCCGGGCGGAGCTGCTGGCGGCGATGGCCGAGTGCTGGCCCGACGGGGTGCCCGCCGGCACCCTCGCCGAGGACATCCACCACCTCGACCGGCTGGGCGTGCGGCCGGGCGCCGAGCAGGGCGCGGAGTGGCTCGCCTGGCTGCACCTGCTGCTCGTCAGCCACGGCCGGTCCGAGGACGCCGCCGCCCTGGTGGCGGCCGCGCCGCGGCTGCCCTGGCGCACGGTCTGGTCGCGCTGGGTCCCGCCGGGCGCCCGTGCCACCTGTTCGGCCCCCGGCGGCCGGGTGACCGGACTGCAGCTGGTGGAGCGCGACGGGCAGCAGCTGGTCCTCGCCCACGAGGCGTTCGTCCTGGCGCGGATGGAGCGGATGGAGCCCGACGACGAGGAGGGCTTCTACGAGTACGCGGTGGACCTGCGCACCGGCGAGCCGGTCGCCGGGCCGAAGCTCTACCGGCCGTACGCGCACGACGAGTTCCCCGAGGAGTACGTCCCGCTACTGCCTGCGGACCTGCCGCGGCGGGGCGAGGGGGCGACCAACGGGCCCGACGGCTGGGAGGGCGGGGCGAAGGCGCTCCCGGTCTGCCACGAGCAGGTCGGGCAGGCGGTCCGGACGGGTGCGCTCGCGGTCCTCGGCGGCGGCTGGGGGTACTACGCCGTCGAGATCGACGAGGCCGCGGCCGTGCTCGACGACGCGGCGACCCCGGTCTGGCCGATGCCCGCCGAGGACGACGTGACGACCCGGGTCGCCGCGGCGGAGCTGCCCGGCGCAGCCCGGACGGTGACCCGCGGCTGGTTGGCCGACCGGTTCGGAGCCGACCGCCTGTGGTCCGCCGACCCGGCCGAACTCCCCGACGGCCTGGAGCACGGCCCGACCCGCCGCTTCCTGACCGAGGTCGGCCTGCCCGCCGTCCGGATCCCGCTGCTGGACCTCAGCGGCGAGGTGCTCGCGCAGGAGGGCCTCGGCGAACTGCGCACCGAGGACTTCCGGGACGCCGACGAGGACGGCGACGACCGCGGCGAGTTCTGCTACCTGATCGCCAAGGACCTGGAGCGGCTGATCGTCGTGGACGGCGCCACCGGCCGGGTCGGCCTGTACGACCCCGACCGGTACGAGGGCGACTACGACAGCGGCCCGGTCGCCTCCTCCGTCGAACAGTTCGCCGCCCTGCTGCGGCTGTACGCGTCGTTCTACTACGGCGCCACCGCGGCCGAACTGGCCGACGCCGAGCGGGCGCTGCGGGTGTGGGCCGAGGAGCTCGACCCGGTGACGGCCTCCTCCACGTTCTGGCAGGAGGTCTTCCAGGACCGCGAGGACTTCGAGTGACCCCGCCCCGGTACGGCACGAGCCCGGAGACGACCAGGTGAACGATCCGACGACCCACCAGCCGCACCCCCACGTGGGCGGACGCGGCGAGGCGCTGCGCGCACTCGCGGCCTGGCACACCGCCGGACCGTCGGCCCCGCGGGTGGTGCTGCTGACCGGCCGTCCGGGCTCCGGCCGGTCCCGGCTGCTCACCGGCTTCCTGATGCTGTGCGACCCCGTGTCCCGCGGGCGGATCGACCTCGGCGCGCTCGACCCGGCCACCGTGCCCGCAGCCGAACTGCCGCCGCCGGTGGTCTGCGACCCGGACGGACTCACCGCGGCCCAGCTGCTGTGGACGGCCGCCGACGTCCTCGGCCTCGACGTCGACCGCACCGAGGACCTGCTCCACCGGCTCGCCGAGGAGCGCACCACCGCCACGGCTCTCGTCGTCCCGGACGTCGACCGGGCCGGGCCGCTGCGCGCCCTGCGCGAACCCGGGCGGGTCGCCGCCGAGGTCCTGCTGCCGCTGGCGCTCTCGCCGTGGGTGCGGATGCTCGCCGACGTGCCGAAGGAACAGGCCGCCTGGCTCGCCGAGCGGATCCCCGCCGGGCAGCTGCAGGTGATCGACCTGGACGAGGCACCCTGGGCGGACCCGCAGGCACTGGTCCGGCAGGCCGAGTACATGCTGGACCGGCCCGCCCTCGCCGCCGACCTGGCCGCCCGGGCCGCCGGCCCGCTGGTGGTGCGGCTGGCCGCCTGGTCGCTGCGCGCCGCCCCGGACGACGGCCCGGTGGAGCTCCCGGCCGGCATCGGTGACGTCCTCGACCGGCACGCCGAGCGCTGCGGCGCCGACGAGCTGACGCTGCGCCGGCTGCTCGCCCCGCTCGCCCTGGCCGGGGACGGCGCGGCCGTGCCGTTCCCGCTCTGGGCGCCGCTCGCCTCCGCGGTCGCCGGCCGCGACCTGTCCAAGGCCTTCGCCGACGGTCAGGCCCTGCTGCTGCCGTTCTTCGAACTGGTCGGGGAGCGCGACGACCCCGCGGTGCGCCTGGTGCATCCGGAGATCGGCGCCGAGCTCCGCGAACGCTTCGGTTCGACCGTCCGCGAGGCGCAGCGCCGGATCGCCGCCGTCCTGACCAACGGCCTGCCGGCCGGCCCCGGCCGGTGGGAGCACGCCGCGCCGTACGTGCGCGAGCACCTCACCGGGCACGCCCTGGAGGCCGGGACGCTGCCCGAACTGCTCGCCGACCCGGGCTTCCTGGTGCACGCCGGGCAGGTCCGGCTGCGGGCCGCCGTCGAGCACTTGGCGGCCGCCGGTACCGAGCTGCCGCCACTCGCCCGCACCTGGCTGCGGCTGGCACCGCTGTTCACCCGCACCGAGGCCGGTCCGCTGCTGCGCGCCGCGCTGCTGGAGCACGCCTGCCGCCAGGACGGCCTGCCCGCCCCCGACCTCGGGCCCGGCCTGCCCTGGCGGACGCTGTGGGCCCGCCCGCTGCCGGGCGTCACCGCGCTGACGGCGGCGACCGCACCCGACGGCACGACCGTCGTGGCGGCCCGCGTCGCCGGCGCGGAGCCCGGACTCGCCGTCCACGCGGTGCCGACCGGCGAGCCGGTCGGCGTCCCCGCCGAGCAGCTGACGCCGCTGACCGAGGAGCAGCGGGCGGCCTGTCCGGTGCGGCTCGGCATCGGCGGCGACTACGTGCGGCTGTGGCCGCGGGAGGAGGGCGACCCGGTCGGGGTCTTCCTCTCCACGGGCCCGCTCGGCGGTGCCGACGTCACCCCGGACGGTGTGCTGCTGCTCGCCGACGCCGCCGGGCTGAGCGCCCTGCGGCTCACCCCGTCGACCCCGGTGTGAGCCGGGCGGCGGCAGCAGTGCGTACCCCCAACCACCGGGCCCCCGGGCCCAGGTCCTGAAGGAGAACGACCGCGTGACGACCCGCGCGCAGGCCGTCGAGGCGGCCCACCAGTGGATCAACGGCGACCGGCCCGAGGAGCAGTGGCGCACCGTCGGCGTCCACGAGTTCGACCTGGGCTGGGTGGTCTGGGCGGAGGCCGAGGAGGCCGGGGCCGGTGCGTCCGAGGGCGAGCGGCGGGCGCCCGCCGACATCGGCTCCGCCAGTGCCGTGGTCGACCGGGAGACCGGCAGGCTCACCACCTGGCCGTCGGTGCCGGTCGAGGAGGTCGTCCAGCTCTACCGCGACAGCCTCGGCGCCGGCAGCTACGACCCCGACCGGCCGCTCGCGACCGGTCCCGGGGCCACCGCCGTGTTCACCTACCGGGACGCGGACGGCAAGGAGCAGACGCTGTTCCGGATGTCCTCCCCGGGCGGCGCGCACCCCGAACTGGAGGCCTGGCGCACCCTGCAGCAGCAGGGCGTGCGGCCCGAGGACGTCCTCGCCGTCCACTCCGACCTGCGGCCCTGCGAGCTGCCGGGCGGCTACTGCGCCGCCGTCCTGCTCGCCGAACTGCCGGTCGCGGCCTTCTCCTACGGCCACGACTACGGTCCGCGGTTCAACCGCCGCGCCGCCGCGGTCCGTGCCCTGACGGGCGCCACCGAGCAGCTCTTCCGCGAGGCCGGGCGGCCGCTGCCGCCGCACCCCAACCGGGCGCCGTTCCCGCGGGGGGCCGAGGCCGCCGGGCCGGAGCGGGACGCCGCCCTCGGCCGCCGCCTCGCCGAGCAGTTCGGCGCCGAAGGCGTGCACCGCTTCGACGCAGACGACACCGCTGCCACCGCGCTCCCGGACGCCGCCCGCGCCGGCCTGGTCTGGGCCGGCCTGCCGGCCCGGGTCGAGGGCTTCTTCACGCTGCTGCCGGGCCTGCCCGACGTCGCCGCCCACCTCGACGCGTCCGGCCGCGGCAGCCGCGTCCCGGACGCCGCCCGTGCGGTGCTCGCCGAGTACGTGCTGATCGGCACCGACGGGCACGCCCTCGTCGCCGTGCAGTGCGGCGACGGCGGGACCGGCACCGGCGAGGGCGTCGGCCGCATCTGGGCGGTCGACCCCGACAACGGGACGGGCCGCTACGTCAACCGCGACCTCTCGGCGTACGTGCGCTGTCTCGCCCTCCTCGCGGCCCACCGCCCGGCCCGCCGCGGCCTCGACCCGCACGCCGCCGCCGAGGCCACCGACGGTTTCCAGCAGCAGCTGGCGGCGCTCGACCCCACCGTCTTCCAGGACCCGGAGAACTGGTGGGCCGCCGTCGTCGAGCAGATGTGGGACGGCCTGCTCTGAGCGGACGCGCCGGACGAACCCGGCAGCTCGCCGGGACGACCCCGGAGCCCTTCCCCACCACGGACGCCCTCCCGGCCCGCCGTCCGGACGCCCACCGCGCCGGCGGCCCCGACCGCCGCGGACTCCCGGGCGGACTCCGGCCGCGGCACGCTCCGGACCGCAGGACTCCCGGCGGAGGGCCTGGAGGAGTGGGACGTGGAGACCGCCGAGGACGGCCGCCCGCGGCACCTGTACCGGATCGGTGATGAGAATCTTCGAATTTTCCCAGCCTCGTTCTCAACTCCCCAGCTGGTCGCCCGTTGAAGCAAGTGAGGACTTCGGTGAGCAAGGGTGCGGTCGCTCGGCCCGGGTCAGAGCGGCGGGTGACCGACTTGACCTGATTGCGGACGGCAGGGCGGGCCTCACTAGGCTGCGGGTTCCCGGAATGATCACTGTTCCCTCACAGAAGTGGATCCCGATGCCCGCCACCGCAGACCCGGCCACCGACAACGAGCGTCTGGACCCACAGGAGATGGTCGTCCTGCACCGCGTCTTCCGCCGCGAGGTACCGCTGCTGGCCGACCTGATCCAGGCTGCCGCCCCCGGTGACCGGCGGCGCACCGCCGTGCTCGCCGACCACCTCGACCTGGTCCTCGGCGCCCTGGACGAACACCACGAGGGCGAGGACCACCTGCTGTGGCCCAAGCTGCGCGAGCGCGCCGCCCCCGACGACAACGTCGTGGTGCGGATGGTCGACCAGCACGAGGCCATCGCCGGCGCGCTCGCCAGGGCCACCGAGCTGTCGCGCCGCTGGCGCACCCGGGCCGACCGTGACACGGCCCTGCGCCTCGCCGAAGCTCTGCGCGCGCTCGACCGGCACGCCGCCGCCCACATGGACGACGAGGAAGAGCACCTCCTTCCCCTGATGGCCGACCACATCACGCCCCGCGAATGGACCGAAGTCGGCGAACGGGGACGCCGCAGCGTCCCCAAGGCCAAGCTCCTGGTCTTCCTCGGCGCGATCCTCGAGGACGCGACCGCGCAGGAACGCCAGCGGTTCCTGTCGCAGATGCCCGCCCCGGCCCGCCTGCTGTGGCGCACGCTCGGCATCCGCCTCTACGACCGCACCGTCACCCGCGTCCGCCGGAGCGAGGCCGCGGTCCCGCAGGTGTAGCGCCGATCCCACGCGTGGGAGGGCGGAGTTCCGGGCCCTCCCACAGCAAGGTGGGGAATCAAAGTGAGCAGGTCTGGCCAACACCTGGATCCGGGGTGGCCGTTTTCAGGGATCGCCATCATCGCGGGTGGCTCGGCGGCGACCTGCTGCTGGACGGCTCCGGCGGCGAGGTCCTGCTGGAGGACCCCGACGAGGACACCGCGCACGCCGCCGACTCGCTGCCGGTCTTCTTCGCCGTGCTGCGCCTGCTCCGCGACCCCGGCCGTACCCGTTCGCCGGGTCGACCGCCGCTACGCGGCCGCACGGACGGACCGCCGGCTTCACGCCCTGGACCCGGAGGCGGCGGAGGGCTGCTGGTACCCGCTCCTGCACGAGCAGCACGAACCGGACCCCGCACTGTGGGGGACGAACGCCGAGCCCGCACAAGGAGCTGCGCCGACCCGAACCCCCGCGGCAGACTGGCCCGATGGACGACACACTCACCCGACTGCCGCCCGCCGTCGCCGCGTTGCGGGCCGCCGGGGCCGCCCACGGCTTCACGCTCTCCTGCGAGGAGCGGACGGGCGCCCTGCTCGCCGTCCTCGCCGCCGCCCGGCCCGGCGGACGGATCCTGGAACTCGGCACCGGCGTCGGCGAGGGCACGGCCTGGCTGCTCAGCGGCATGGACGCCGACGCCCGGCTGGTCAGCGTCGAACTGGACGGCGCCGTGCAGGACCTCGCCCGCGCCGAACTGGCCGCGGACGGCCGCTGCGCGTTCGTCGCCGCGGACGGCGGGGCGTGGCTGGAGGAGTACCGCGGCGAGCCCTTCGACCTGGTCTTCGCCGACACCTGGCCGGGCAAGTTCACCCACCTGGAACGGGCCCTGGACCTGGTCGCCCCCGGCGGCACCTACCTGATCGACGACCTGCTGCCGCTGCCCGACTGGCCCGCCGAGCACACCGCCGCCGTCGACCGGCTCGTCGGCCACCTGACCGGCCGCCCGGACTTCCGCACCGTCCGGCTCGCCTGGTCGACCGGCCTGCTCATGGCGGTGAGGACCGCCTGACTCCCACCGGGCCGCACCCGAACGACCGGCGCGGATGACGTGATCGCGCCCTTTACGGGCTCCCTACCCCGAACGGGGTTAGGGTCGGTGGCCATGGGGTTCGGGTGGGCCCGGCGCCTCCGCCGGCTGGGACGGCGTGCGCGGGTGGCATGGGTGGTTGCGGCGGTGCTGGTCGTCGTGGGGGCGATCGGCACCGCCGCCGGCGGTTCCGGGCCCGAGGTGCGCCAGGAGGACCGCTTCCTCGCCATGCCCGAGACACCGGGCAGCAGCGCGACCGTCCGCATCGACACCTCGTTCTTCACCACCGGCACCTCGCCGCGCCCGGCGATCCTGCTCGCGCACGGCTTCGGCGGCTCCAAGGAGGGCGAACGCGACCGGGCCCGGCAGCTCGCCCGCGCCGGGTACGCCGTCCTCACCTGGTCCGCCCGCGGCTTCGGCCACTCCGGCGGCCGGATCGGCCTGGACGCCCCGGACCGCGAGATCCAGGACGTCACCCGGCTCGTCGACTGGCTCGCGAAGCGGCCCGAGGTGCAGCTCGACAAGGCCGGCGACCCGCGGGTCGGCATCACCGGCGCCTCCTACGGCGGCGGGGCCGCCCTGCTCGGCGCCGCCTACGACCCGCGGATCGACGCGGTCGCCGCCGGCATCACCTGGTGGAACCTCGCCGACGCGCTCTTCCCGCAGGCCGCCCAGGGCTCGACCGCCGCCGACGGCGTCTTCAAGAAGCTCTGGGCCGGCCTGTTCTTCACCACCGGCTCGGCAGGCGCCGCCACCGGCGGGCTCGCCGGCGCGCCCCGCGACGGACAGCAGGACGGGCAGCCCGGCGGACCGCAGGGCGCGGTCGGCTGCGGCCGCTTCCTCGACGAGCTGTGCACCATGTACAACCGGGTCGCCGCGGCCGGCCGACCCGACGCCGAGGCGGTCGCGGTGCTGGAGAGGTCCAGCCCGTCCTCGGTCGCCGACCGGATCAAGGTGCCCACCCTCGTCGTCCAGGGCCAGCAGGACTCGCTCTTCCCGCTCGACCAGGGCGACCGGATCGCCAAGGCCGTCGCCGCCAACGGCGCGCCCGTCGCCGTCGACTGGTTCGCCGGCGGGCACGACGGCGGCACCGAGGGCAGCGAACGCACCGACGCCCGGGTCACCGCCTGGTTCGACCACCACCTGGCCGGCAAGTCCACCGGCACCGGCCCCGCCTTCCGGGTCACCCGCACCGGCGGCGTCGACTCCACCGGCTTCCAGGCCGTGCTGCGCGGCGCCGACGCCGACGCGTACCCGGGCCTCGGCGGCACCGCCACCCGCAGCGTCGAACTCGCCGGCCGCGAGCAGACCGTCGCCAACCCGCCCGGCGGCGCCCCGCCGAACATCTCCACCGTCCCCGGCATCGGCGCGCTCTCCCAGGCCGCCGCCCTCGGCAGCGGCCTCGCCCTCGACTTCCCCGGCCAGTACGCCGCGTTCGACTCCGACCCGCTGACGACCGCGCTCGACCTCACCGGCCAGGCCCGCGCCTCGATCACCGTGCACGCCGACCGGCCCGACGCGGTGCTCTTCGCCAAGCTCTACGACCTCGGCCCGGACGGCAAGCAGACCCTGCCGCAACAGCTCGTCGCCCCGCTGCGGGTCACCGGCGCCGACGCCCCCGGCGGCCGCACCGTGCAGATCGCGCTGCCCGCCGTCGACCACTCCTTCCCGGCCGGGCACCGGCTGCGGCTCGTCCTCGCCTCCACCGACCTGGCCTACGCCTCCCCGGCGCAGCCCGCCACCTACACCGTCTCCGCCGCCGGGCCGCTGACCCTCCCGACCGTGGCCGGCCTGCACACCGAGGCCGCCCCGCTGCCCGCCCGGGTCTGGGTGCTGCCGCTGCTCGCCGTCGCCGTCGCGGCCGGGCTGCTCCTGCTGCGCCGCCGGCGCCGCCCGCAGCTGCCCGCCGATCCGGCGCTCGCCGGTGTCCCGCTGCAGATCACCGGCCTCAGCAAGCGCTACAAGGGCGCCGCCGACCGGTACGCGGTGCGCGAGCTGTCCTTCCGCGCCGAACAGGGCCAGGTGCTCGGCCTGCTCGGCCCGAACGGCGCCGGGAAGACCACCACCCTGCGCATGCTGATGGGGCTGATCCGCCCCGACGAGGGCGAGATCCGGATCTTCGGACACGCGGTGCGGGCCGGCGCGCCCGTGCTGTCGCGGGTCGGCGCCTTCGTCGAGGGCGCGGGCTTCCTGCCGCACCTCACCGGCCGCGCCAACCTGGAGCTGTACTGGCAGGCCACCGGCCGCCCCGCCGAGGACGCCCACCTGGAGGAGGCGCTCGCCATCGCCGACCTCGGCGAGGCCCTCGACCGCGCCGTCCGCACCTACTCCCAGGGCATGCGGCAGCGCCTCGCCATCGCCCAGGCCATGCTCGGCATGCCCGACCTGCTGATCCTCGACGAGCCGACCAACGGCCTCGACCCGCCGCAGATCCGCGAGATGCGCGAGGTGATGATCCGGTACGCCGCCGGCGGCCGCACCGTCATCGTCTCCAGCCACCTGCTGTCCGAGGTCGAGCAGAGCTGCACCCACCTCGTCGTCATGGACCGCGGCCGCCTGGTCACCGCCGGGGCCGTCGGCGAGATCGTCGGCGGCGGCGAGCACCTGCTCGTCTCCACCGCGCCCGGGTACGGCTCCGAGGAGCTCGCCGCGGCCGCCGACAAGCTCGCCGCGCTCGACGGCGTCGTCTCGGCGGAGCCGGCCGACGGCGGCCTGCTCGTCCGCCTCGACGACGGCGGCAGCGCCGCACGGCTGGTCGTCGAACTCGTCCGCCTGGAGGTGCCCGTGACGGGCGTCGGCCCGCAGCGCCGCCTGGAGGATGCCTTCCTGTCCCTGATCGGAGGCCCGGCATGAGCAGCACCGCACCCGCTCCTGCCGCGGAGCAGGCGGCGGCCGGCTACTCGGCCCGCCGCACCCTGCCGCTGCGCGTCGAGGCGGTGCGCCAACTCCGGCGCCGCCGCACCCTGGTGATCGGCGGGCTGCTCGCCGCGCTGCCGTTCGTCATCCTCGCGGCCTTCCAGATCGGCGGCACCCCCGACCGGCCGGACCGCACCACCTTCATCGAACTCGCCACCTCCTCCGGGCCGAACTTCGCCGCCACCCTGCTCTTCATGGGCACCGGCTTCCTGCTGGTTATCCCGGTCGCGCTGTTCTGCGGCGACACGGTGGCCTCGGAGGCCGGCTGGTCCTCGCTGCGCTACCTGCTGGCCGCGCCGGTGCCCCGGGCCCGGCTGCTGGCCCGCAAGTTCACCGTCGGGCTGGCCTTCTCCGCCGCCGCGATCGTGCTGCTGCCGCTGGTCGGCCTCGCCGTCGGCACCGCCGCCTACGGCTGGGGCGACCTGAAGCTGCCCACCGGCACCAGCCTGCCCGCCGCCACCGCCCTGCCCCGGCTCGGCCTCGCCGTCTGCTACGTGATCCTCGCCGAACTCGTCATCGCGGCGCTGGCGTTCTGGCTCTCCACCGCCACCGACGCCCCGCTCGGCGCGGTCGGCGGCGCCGTCTTCCTCTCCATCATCACCGGCGTCCTGGACGCCGTCACCGCCCTCGGCGACCTCCGCGAGTGGCTGCCCGCCCACTGGCAGTACGCCTGGGCCGACGCCCTCCAACCCCACCTCGAATGGGGCGGGATGATCCAGGGTGTCTCGCTCTCCGTGTCCTACGCGATCGTCCTGCTCGCGCTCGCCTTCCGCGGCTTCGCCCGCAAGGACGTGGTCTCCTGACGCACCGCAGGGCCGCGGTTTAATCGCTGGCAGGCCCGGGCGGGGCTGCACTAGGGTCGCGGATGCGGGCGGCTCCGCGGCGTGCTTCCTTCTCCTTCCTCCTCGAAAAGAACCAGCGCGCCCCCTCTCCGCCCCCTTCTTCCTCTCCCGCCTTCGCATCCCCCGGGGGATTCTCCGTATGACCCGAGTCGCCTCGGCTGACGTCGACGTCGACCTCGATTCGTTCCTGCTCCGCCGCCGCGGAGCCGTCTGTGTCCCGACCGCGGGCCTGCTGCCCGCCGCGGACCCCTGGAGCACCGCCGGCCTGGTCGCCCTGGACGCCGACCTCGCCCAGCGCGGCCACCTCCTCACCGCCGGCCTGCGCGCCGCCCTGGCCCGGCTCACGCCCACCGCGCTGGCCGCCGTCGGCGGCGGACTGCTCGCCCGGATCGACCACCGGCTCGGCGCCGACCGCCGGCACCTCACCCTGTTCCACCGGTTCCCGGACGCGGTGCCCGACCACGCGCACATCCTCTACTCGCGCAGCATCCGCGCCTTCCTGCTCAACCAGCCGCGCCAGCCCTGCGCGCACTGCGGCCGGACGGGCGCCGAGGCGGGCATCGCCGCCCTCGCCCCCTGCGCCCACCTGCTCTGCCCCGGCTGCCACGACGGCCTGACGGCCCGAGGACGCGGCGACCGCTGCCCGTTGTGCGCCACCCCGCTCGCCGACGAACCCTGGCTCGGCGAGGACAACCCGGCCGGCCGCAAGGCCGCCGAGGAGTTCGGCGGCGAGCAGACGCTCCGCCCGTTGCGCCTCGCCGAGGGCGAGACCCTCGACGTCGCACTCGCCGAGCTGTCCCGGCTGCTCGCCCGCCGCACCCCGCTCGACCCGCAGGACCGCGAGGACCTCGCCGCACTGCTCGCCCTCGCCCCCGACGACCTGGCGATGCGCCTCCCCGCGCAGATCCCCGTCCGCGAGACCAAGGCCGTCGTCCTCACCGCCCTGCTGCGCCGCGACCCGGACGGCGCCCTGCCGGTGCTCGCCGAACGGATCGACACCGCCACCGACGTGCTGCGGCTGCTCTGGTCCTGGTCCGGCGCCGAACCCGACCTGCTGCCCGCCACCGCCCGGCGGCTGCGACTGCGCAACCTGCCCCGCCCGCTGCGCCGCGGCCTGCTGGCGATCCTCGACGGCCTGCCGCTGCCCTCGCTCGCCGAGGACCTGCGCCGCCACCGCTCCGCCTGGTTGCGGGCCGGCGAACTCCTCCACCCGTACGAGTACCGGGACCGCTACCCGACGATCGCCGCGGCCTTCGTGCTGCTGCGGGAGACCGACCTGCGGGAGCACCCGGTCGGCGCCGGGTTCGCCGAACCGCCGCACCCGCTGCGGGTGGTGGAGGCCGGCGGCCGCACCAGGCTCCGCTTCACCGGCTTCGCCGGCCGGGCCGAGTCACGGCTCGCCGCCGGGGACGTCGCCGGCGCGGCCCGCACCCTGGCCGCCCGGCCCGGCGAACTCGCCCGCCGCCTGCACCACCTGCTCCGGGTGCAGGCCGCCACCGCCCCCGGCGAACCACTGCCCGCGGACGTGCTGCGCACCGTCACCGACGCCCTGCGCGGCGCCGCCCCCGGCCCGCTGCTCGGCGCTTACGGCCGGCTGCGCGGCCACCGCGAACAGGGCGAGCGCCGGCTGTACTTCCCGCGCGGCACCGTCTCCCTGGCGCACGCCCGGGAGGACCACGGCACCGTCGTCCCGGCCGAACTCGCCCGGCCCGTCGTGGCGGCCGTCGAGGCCGAACTGCTGCGGCGGTGCACGGGGGAGCGCTACGACCTCGCCCTGATCGACGAGGGCCTCGCCGACCTGGTGGTGCCGTTCGCCGAGCGGGCCGCCGCCAAGACCCTGGTCGCCGTCCCGCGCGGCAGCCGGCAGCGCCTGCCCGCGGGCGAGCGCCTGCGGCTGTTCCTGCACTGGATGCAGCCCGAGCACCTGCGGGTGGACCTCGACCTCTCGGTCGCGCTGTACGACGCCGAGTGGCGGTTCACCGGGCTGTGCGACTACACCGAGCTGGTGCACGGCGACCGGGCGGCCGTCCACTCCGGGGACTTCGTCTCCGCACCACCGCCGCACGGCGCCACCGAGTTCGTCGACCTGGACCTCGGCCGGCTCGCCGCCGCCGGCAGCCGCTACGCGGTGATGATCGTCTTCAGCTACAACGACGTCGCCTTCGAGCAGCTCACCGACGCCTTCGCGGGCTTCATCCAGCTCTCCGCGGCCGACCGCGGCGCCGGTCACTACGACCCGAAGGCCGTCCGGCAGCGGCTCGACCTGATGGGCGACGCCAAGGTCTGCGTCCCGATGATCGTCGACCTGGCGGACCGCCGCTACACCTGGACGGACCTCAACACCGGGGCGGACGGCGGCTTCCACAGCGTCCGCCGGTACAGCGAGGAGGTCGGCCGGCTCTCCAAGGACGTCCTCGACCACTTCTCCCCGGGCAACCGGGCCACCCTGTGGGACCTCGCCGTCGCGCAGGCCGCCGCCGGCGCCGACGAGGTGCTCGTCCGCGGCCGGGACGGCGCGGGACTACGCAGCTGGCGCCGCCACGAGGACGAGCCGGTGGACGCCTTCGCCGCCCGCCTGCGGCAGCTCGTCGGCCCGGACGCGGCCGAGCGGGCCGGCGCCACCGAACGCCTGGCCGGCACCCTGGCGTTCGTCGCCCTGGTGGACGGCGACGTCCCCGCCCCGGAGAAGCTGTCCGGCTCCGCCTACCGCCTCTACCCGGGCCCCTTCGACGCCGCCCCCGAAGAGGTCGAACGGCTCACCGCCGGAGACCTGCTCGCCCGCTTCGCGCCCGGAGCGTAAGGGGCGAAGGGGCGCCCGCCCGCGGCCTCTCCTGCCGCGGGCGGGCGCGTCTGGGTCACTTGACGGGGGACCAGACCCGTTCGACCTGCTGGGTACCGGTGCGGGTGCGGTAGGAGCGGGTCCACTTGGTGGTGGCGTCACGCCGGGTGCGGTCGGAGAGGATGTAGTAGTCCATCTGCACGGCCTGCGGGGTGATGTCGAGGACGCCGTAGCCGTGCGAGTCGAGGTCGACCCACTTGATGTGGCGGTTGGCCGCCTGGATGGCGGCGGCCGCGACCAGCGAGAGGGTCTGCGGAGCGACCTTCAGGTAGTCGTCGATGTTGTCGGAGCTGACCGAGGTGACGACGAACTCGGTGGCGACGCTGCCCGAGGCCGGGTAGGTGGCGGCCTCGCTCGGGACGTCGGCGGCCCACGCGGAGTGGATGTCGCCGGTGAGGAAGACGGTGTTGCCGATGCCGTTGTCCTTCAGGTGGCCGAGGAGCTCGCGGCGGTCGTGGGTGTAGCCGTCCCACTGGTCCGGGTTGATCGCGAGGCCCTCGCCGGGCAGGCCGAGCAGCTTGGCGATCGGCCGCAGTAGGTAGTCCGGCAGTGAGAGGAAGGCGACGGGGGAGATCATCACCTCGTTGCCGATGAGCCGCCAGGTGGTGTCGGAGGCGGAGAGGCCGGACTTCAGCCAGTCGAGCTGGGCGCGGCCGGTCATGGTGCGGTCGGCGGAGTCGACGTCGCCGCTGCCGACCTTGACCTGCTGGGAGCGGAACGACCGCAGGTCGAGCAGGTGCAGGTCGGCGAGCTTGCCGTAGCGCAGCCGGCGGTAGGTGGTGCCGGCGATCGACGGGCGGACGGGCATCCACTCGAAGTAGGCCTGCTTGGCGGCGGCCATCCGCGCGGACCAGTCGCCCTCGGTGCCGGGGGTGTGGTTCTCGGCGCCGCCGGACCACGCGTCGTTGGCGAACTCGTGGTCGTCCCAGATGGCGACGGTCGGCACGATCGCGTGCAGGCCCTGCAGGTCCGGGTCGGTCTTGTACCTGCCGTGACGGGTGCGGTAGTCGGCGAGGGTGGTGATCTCGTGCGCGGGGTCGTGCGGGCGGACGACCTTGCCGGCGGCGCAGAACTCGCCGGTCTTGTACTCGTAGATGTAGTCGCCGAGGAAGAGGAAGACGTCGAGGTCGCCGCGGGCGGCGAGGTGGCGGTACGCGGAGAAGTAGCCGGCCTCCCAGTTGGCGCAGGAGGCGACGCCGAGCCGCAGCCGGTCGAGGGCGGCGTCGGCGGCGGGTGCGGTGCGGGTGCGGCCGACGGGGGAGGAGACCCCGCCCGCGGTGAACCGGTACCAGTAGACGGTGTCGGCGGTCAGACCGCGGACGTCCACCTTGACGGTGTGGTCGGTGGCGGCGGCGGTGGTGACCGTGCCGCTGGCGCGCACCGAGGTGAAGGACTTGTCGGTGGCGATCTGCCACACGACCTCGGTGGCCGGGCCGGCGCCGGACCCGGGGACGGCGTCCGGGGTGGGCGTCACTCTCGTCCAGAGCACGAGGCCGTCGGCGAGCGGGTCGCCGGAGGCGACGCCGTGCAGGAACTGCGGAGCGGTGGCGGCGGTGGCCGGCGCGGTGCCCGCGGCGATCGGCAGGACGGCGGCACCGGCGGTGAGGGCGGCGGCCTTCAGCACGCGGCGGCGGCGCGGCCGGGCGACGGCGGGGGACACGGAGTCGGTGGTCTCTGTCACAGCGTCAGAGGCTACTGGCTGGTAATCAGATGTCCATACTTTGGGACGACTATTCCCTGACTCTTCATGTCCACGCCGCTTTGCCGCAGCTCAGGCCCAACCGGGAGTCTGCGAAGCGAACTTGGGCCTGCGCAAGGACTTCCCATGCCATGTGACGCGTGCAATTGTACATGTCACACCTTCACGGACAGCGGAGCCGTGCGGACCGCTCCGCCCTGCCCGTCACCGTCAACGGCCGCCCCCACGCGGCCGATTCACCAGGCCCGGAGGCCCCCACGTGCACACCTCCCGGATACCCTCACCCCTGCGCGCCCTGCGGCGGCTCGCCCTCGCCCTCGTCTGCTGCCTGACGCTCGGTCTGCTGATCTCCACCCCGAGCCAGGCCGTTCCGAGCACCCCGCAGCACCCCGGCACCACCAACCGCACCGACACCACCGGCCGCACCGGCCCCGCCCCGAGCCCGGCCACCGTCCAGCAGCCCAGGACGGCGCTCGCCCCCGCCGAGGCCGCCCACACCCGTCCCGCCGAACGGGCCCCCCAGCCCGCCTACGACGCCGCCGCCACCCGGCGGGACAAGCCCCGCACCGCCGACTCCCCCGCCGTCGCGCCCCGCACCGCGGCCGCCGCCTGCTCGGTCGGCGACTTCACCGGCCGCACCGGCGCCGCCCTCGTCCAGGCGGTGAAGGCCGCCGACACCGGCTGCATCAACACCCTGTTCACCCTCACCGGCACGGACGCCCGCGGCGCCTTCCGCGAGGCCCAGATGGTCTCCGTCGCCGACGCCCTGCGGGACGTCTCCACCGCCTACCCCGGCGACAACAGCACCTCCGCCGCCCAACTGGTGCTCTACCTGCGGGCCGGCTACTACGTGCAGTGGTACCACTCCGGCGACGTCGGCAGCTACGGCACCGCCCTGCAGGGCTCGATCCGCGCCGCCCTCGACGCCTTCTTCGCCGCCCCCCACTCCCGCGACGTCACCGACGCCAACGGCCAGACCCTCTCCGAGGCCGTCACCCTGATCGACAGCTCCGGCGAGAACGCCCGCTACCTCGCCGTCGTCCGGCGCCTGCTCACCGACTACGACACCCGCTACGACGCCTCCTGGTGGATGCTCAACGCCGTCAACAACACCTACACGGTGCTCTGGCGCGGCCACCAGTCACCCGACTTCGTCGCCGCCGTCGCCGCCGACCACGGCGTCCTCGACACCCTCGGCGCCTTCGCGACCGCCCACCTCGGGATGCTCGGCGGCGACCGCGGCTACCTCGTCTCCAACGCCGGCCGGGAACTCGCCCGCTTCCTCCAGCACCCCGAACTCCAGGCCGCCGTCCGCCCGCTGGTCAAGGACCTGCTCGGCCGCACCGCGATGACCGGCCCCACCGCCCAGCTCTGGGTCGGCCTCGCCGAGATGGCCGCCGAGTACGACGCCGCCCAGTGCGCCTACTACGGCACCTGCGACCTCGCGAACCGGCTGAAGGCCGCCGTCCTCACCGTCACCCGCACCTGCAGCCCGAGCATCCGCATCCTCGCCCAGCAGATGACGGCCGACCAGCTCACCGCCACCTGCACCAGCCTCGCCGGCCAGGACGCCTATGTGCACGGCATCGTCCGCGACAACGGCCCGGTCGCCGGCGACCGCAACACCACCATCGAGGTCGTCGTCTTCCACTCCAGCACCGACTACCGCACCTATGCCGGAGCCGTCTACGGCATCAGCACCGACAACGGAGGCATGTACCTGGAGGGCGACCCCTCCGCCGCCGGCAACCAGCCCCGGTTCATCGCCCACGAGGCCGAGTGGCTGCGCCCCGACTTCCAGATCTGGAACCTCAACCACGAGTACACCCACTACCTCGACGGCCGGTTCGACATGTACGGCGACTTCGCGGCCGGCACCACCACGCCCACCATCTGGTGGGTGGAGGGCTTCGCCGAGTACGTCTCCTACTCCTACCGCGGCGCCACCTACACCGACGCCCTCACCCAGGCCGGCAAGCACACCTACCGGCTCAGCACCCTCTTCGACACCACCTACGACAACGCCGACTCCACCCGCATCTACAACTGGGGCTACCTGGCCGTCCGCTACATGATCGAGACGCACCGCGCCGACGTCGACACCCTGCTCGCCCGCTACCGCACCGGCGACTGGGCCGGCGCCCGCACCCTGCTCACCGGGACCATCGGCACCCGCTACGACGCCGACTTCGACCGCTGGCTCGGCACCTGCACCCCCACCGGCTGCGGCCGCCCCGAGTGCACCGACCCCGACACCCGCCGCCTGGAGCCCGGCTGCCGCCGCAGCAACCTCGCCTCGCCCACCGGCGACCACCGCTACCTCTACCTGTGGGTCCCCGCCGGCACCGCCCGCCTCACCGTCACCAGCGGCGGCGGTACCGGCGACGCCGACCTCTACTACAGCAACACCAACTGGGCCACCAACACCGCCTACACCGTGAAGTCGGCCGCCACCGGCAACGCCGAGACGCTCACCGTGACCAACCCGCCCGCCGGCTGGAACTTCGTCAGCCTGTACGCCAAGCAGGGCTTCGACGGGGTCTGGGTCGAGACCTCCTGACAGCCGCTGTTGCCGGCGCCCGCTCTCTCCGGCGCCCGCGCCCGGCCCGCCGCACCCCGGCGGGCCGGGCCCGCCCTTTGCCGGCGCCGTGGGGGATCATGGGAGATCGCACCGTCCCCGAGCACGTCTCCCAGCACGCAGGAGCACCCCGTGGCCCAGATCGTCCTCTTCCACTCCGCCTACGGACTCCGCCCGGCCGTCCACGCCGCGGCCGACCGGCTCCGCGCCGCCGGACACCAGGTGCACACCCCCGACCTGTACGACGGCCGGGTCTTCGACACCGTCGAGGACGGCATGGCGTACAAGGACGAGATCACCACCGACGAACTGCTGCGCCGCGCCGTCCACGCCGCCGCCCCGCTGCTCGGCCAGGGCGGGCCCGGCCTGGTCTACGCCGGCCTCTCGCTCGGCGCCGCCCTCGCCCAGAACCTCGCCCTCGCCGACACCAACGCGGCCGGCCTGCTCCTGCTGCACGGCACCTCCGACATCCGCGACGATGCCGCCACCTCGGTCGCCGTCCAGCTGCACGTCGCCGAGCCCGACCCCTTCGAGCCGGAGGACTGGCTGAACGCCTGGTACCTGCGGATGACCAAGGCCGGCGCCGACGTCGAGGTCCACCGCTACCGCGGCGCGGGCCACATCTACACCGACCCGGAGCTCCCCGACTACGACGAGGAGGCCGCCGAACGCACCTGGGCCACCGCCCTGGCGTTCCTCGCGGAGCTGGACGGCTGACCGTGCCCGCCGCGGCCGGCCACTCGGGCACCCCGCTCGCCCGCAAGCTCGGCATCGAGCCGAGCCACACCCTGCTGCTCGCGGACACCCCCGAGGGCTTCACGATCCCCGGCCTCCCGGACGGCCTGCTGGTCCAGCACCGTCCGGACCGGGCGGCCCCCTTCGACACCGCCCTCTGGTTCCCCGCCGACCGGGCCGACCTCACCGCCCGCCTCGCCGAGCTGCGGGCCGCCATGCGCCCGGCCGCGGGCCTGTGGATCGCCTGGCCCAAGCGAGCCTCGGGCGTGCCCACGGATGTGACCGAGGACGTCCTGCGGGAGGTCGCCCTGCCGACCGGTCTGGTCGACACCAAGGTGTGCGCGGTCGACGGGACGTACTCGGGCCTGCGGTTCGTCGTCCGCAGGGGGCTGCGGGCCTGAAGGGGCCGTCGACCGCGTGTGCACCGCGTTCTTGAACGACACCGAACGGCGCATCCGGTACCCGACCGGATTCGGTGCTGGAAGTGTGACAGGCGGTCCCGGCTCGCTTCACAGATCTGCGGCTCTACGAACCGGGGAACTCCACAAGCCGGTAGGTCGGGCCGCCCGCGCGGAAACATGCGGGCGGCCCGACTGATCAGCCGATCGGACAGGCCCAAGCGGCCTTGCTGATCGTGGCGGTCACACCATGATCTCGAGTTGGAGAATCCGTCAATCCGCTACACGGGGGGCCCAAGACGAGCGATATTAGCAACTTCTTCCGTCAGGGCGGAGAATTCCTCCCTTGTGCATCCAACAAAATCCAAGAAGGCGGCATCTGACTTGGTCATCTCGCTCGCCGTGATCATTGCAGAAAGAATGGTTACAACTTCCCTTCGATTCAGGCGGATGACATACTCCCCTTTGGTCATTTCACCGTGCAATTGACTTGACCGCCTCGCGTTTCTAAAGTTCCACATACCTGGAGCCGACAGAATTCTTCCAGGAATCTGGCGAAAGGTTGTAGGCGTGGATATCTTTGGATGTCTTGATCAGGATGATCTTTCGGGCTTCGTCATAATGAACCAGGTTGTTCGTCTCGGTGTCCCTATAGCCGAACTTCCACGGGAGGGACAGGTATTCCGCAAGCTTTTTCGGATCCGTTCCAATCCCATTCACCGCATGATTGGTTGCCCCTTCATTGTAGCGCGCTACGTTCCATTCGACACCTTGGAGGATCTCTGGTCCGTGGTCGTCGAAAATGTCATCGAGAATTTCATCCGAGACCGTCCAGCAGTCTGCGTTGTGCACCAGAACTGGGATGCTGCCGGCGAGTACATAGTAAGTGTGAAGCTCGTCAACGGTCAGGTTGAAGGCGGGCTTCCGTGCATTCCAATTCCTGGCCTCGGCAACGGGAACGGTCGATCCGCTGCTCGTGCGTAGCGTGTCACCTGTCACGAGATCTTCGGCATCGATCCACTGGTGGCGGATTTCGGACCAGAAGGGATGGTGACTTGTTGCTGTCAGGTAGTTGGCCGTTCCGCCGGAGCCGTCAATCTTGAGGGTTGTGAACTCACGGTCATCTGGCGTGAGGATCGTAGCATCGACGTTCCGAGGGCCGGTCTCACCAGTTACTGGATCAGTGGACAAAACCGAGTCGCCGACATGGAGTTCCTCGATCGGGCGGCTGGTGGTGCCGTCACCCATCAGGACCCGGGTGCCGGCGGGGAAGCTGTTCTTCGGCTTTGTCAGGCAGGGGGGGAGGTCATCGAGCTTCCGCCAGAGTCCCTGGAGAGCCTCACTGATCTTTGACGCCCGCACCCCCCACTTCTCCAGCTTGACTCCCAGTGCACCCCACCCGGCGATCGGTACCGTGGTGGCGCAGGACAGTGCGGCATCCGTGTACTTGTCGGTCTCACCCGTCAAGCCTTCCAGGCCGTAGCTGACACAGTTGGCCAGGCCGGCCGGTACGCCAACGATCGGAAGTGACGACAGCAGATCGAGTTCGAGGTGCGCGAGCTCGATTGCGATCTTGAGCTTCTGGTCAATCGGGAGATTGTTGAAGGCGATGACGCTCCGCATGTACGGCGGCAGAGCCGACAGCATCATCGGGTTCCATCCGGGACCGTACTGAGTCCTGAACTGTTCCGCCTTGGCCTGTGTCAGGGCGTTCTGGAAGATGTCGTTGACGGACTTGGCGTCTTTTCCAGCCTGTTCGGCGACGATCTGTGCGGCAGCCGCAACAGCGTAGGCCTTGGCCGCACTCGTGGCCGCCGCAGCAGCACTCGACTGGGCCCAGATCGCGGAATCGGCGGCCTCATTCGCGCTCTTGGTGGCCCGCTGTCGGGCCTGGTTCGCCGCCTTCGCGTACTCGGCAGCCTTCTTCGCCGAGGCCTCGGCCTTGTCCGCTGCATCCCGGGCCTGCTTGGCCGCCTTCGTCGCATCGGCCGCATCCGCCTGGGCCTGGGCTGCATACCCGGCTGATTCCTCCGTGGCATTGCGCGCCAGCGCGTACACCCGCAGCGCTTCGCTGGCGCTCTGCCTGGCCTTGGCCGCCACGTCGGCCGCCTCTGCGAGGGCCTGTGAGACCTGTGCGAGATGGGCAGCGATCAGCTGGTCCTGACGCTGAGCCTGGAACTGGCCGGACTCGATGAACGTGCGCAAGATACCGGGTGGGCTGACAAGGGCTGCTTCGGCTGCTGCTTTGACCTCGGCTCCGCCGTTCTGGGCGAGTTGGGCGGCCAAGACGCGGTCGTCGGTCTCCCGTGCCGCGTACTGGTCGGTCGTGAGGAAGGAGACGAGCGCCTTGGGGGTGCCGGCATTGAGGGCAGCTGCGGCTGCCTGCTTCACATCGGGCCCGCCGTACTGGGCGATCCGGCTGGCCTCGACCTGGTAGTCGGTGAACGCCGCCAGATGCTGGCCGGTCTCGAGGAACGCGTGGACCTGTGTGGCGTCACCCGCGTAGGCGGTTTTCGCCGCCGTACGCACCGCGTCGTAGGGCGTTGTGAGGAGGATTTCGTGAACCTGTTTGCGCTCGTCGCTGCTGCGAGCGTTCTGCCAGCCGGTGCGGGCGTAGTTGGCCATTGCATTGTCGGAACCGGCGAGCGCGTAGGCTGCCGCCGCGCTGCTCCAGGGACGACCGACCTTCATTGTGGCCACGGCCATTCGCCGGCCGTCGGCCACCACTTGGCCGAGGTCCGCGCCTGGCTGGGCGGCTCGGGCCGCCAGCGCCACGGCGTCCTGGTCGAGCTTCTGCGCCTCGGCCTGGACCCGGTTTGTCTCGGCCTGTGCCTGCTGGTAGGCGGCGCTCAGGTCCTCGGCATGGTTGCGACCGGCGATCGTACGCGCAGCGATCTCCTCGTCGTCGGCCTTGCGCGCGGCCTGCTCGATGTCGACTGCTTGCTGCGCGGCCGCGGTCGCGGCGTTCGCTGCAGCCTTCGCCGCCTCCGAGTGGATCCTCGCCTGCTCGGTGGCCTGCGCAGCGTCCCCCGCGTGTGAGGTGGCCTCCCGCGCCGCCTGGGCGGCCGCACTCGCGTGGCCGGACGCGGACCTCGCGGCGTCCCGCGCCTGCGCCGCCGCCTTACCGGCATCGGATGCCAGCTTCGATGCGACGCCGGACGCCCGGGACGCCTCCGCGGCATACCGGCGCGCCGACGCCGCGGCGGCCTTCGTCTCAGCCGCGGACGCCCCCGACCGTTCGGCGAGGGTACCTGCTTCGTCCGCGGCCGCCAGTGCCGCGTTCAACGTCCCGGTCAGATCCTTGAGCGCGCCGGCCACCTTCTCCACGGCAGCTGCCGCGTTCGTGGCCCGGTTTGCCCAGTCACCCGTGGTAGAGGACATCTGCGCGTAGTACTCGGCTTGGTGGATCGTCGCCGCGTCTACCGTACCGGCCGCAGCTGCCTTCAATGCCTTGCTGGTTGCCTCGGA
Source organism: Kitasatospora sp. NPDC093679 (assembly GCF_040683455.1). NCBI lineage: Bacteria > Bacillati > Actinomycetota > Actinomycetes > Kitasatosporales > Streptomycetaceae > Kitasatospora > Kitasatospora sp. NPDC093679. The sequence goes on along the minus strand of NZ_JBFBDW010000033.1, from coordinate 59,853 downwards.
CGCGTCGGCCGCAGCGGAAGCGGCGTTGGTGGCGGTCACGTTGGCGAGACGCGCGGCGGCAGCGGCTTTACGCGCCGCACTCACCGCCGACGCCGCAGCATCCGCCGCTCGACGGGTCGCCTCGGCCGCCCGCCGACTGGCCTCGATCGCCCGTGCGGCGTCACTCTGGGCAGCCCGCAACTCGGCCGCGGCCCGCTCGGCCGCTTCCTTCGCCAGCTGCGCTGCGGCGATAGCGCGGTCGGACGCGTCCTTGGCCGCCGCCGCCTCCCGCTCGGCCTGCTCGCCGGCCACCCGCGCCTGCTCGACAATCTGCTCGATACTCGCGTATTCCTGATCGTGCGAGCGCGACACGAACTGGCCCACCAGCAGGAACTCTCGAACGTCATCCATCGACGAGTTCAGCGCCGAAGCCGCGGCACGCTTCGTCGCCACGCCACCCGTGCTCTCCAGCTGCGTCACCCGTACCAGATCGTCCTGGTCGCGCAGCTCGTACTGGTCGTGGTTCAGGAATTCCTGTACCCGGTCGACGGAGCCGTTCAGCGCCGCGTTCGCGGCCTCCTTCAGACCCCGGCCCGCACCCGGCCCATCACCGATCCGGGTGGCCTCGACGAGCTGGTCCTCCTCGAAGGGCTTCTGCCAGCCGGCCTTGAGGAACGCGTCCAGGTCCTGCGCGTTGCCCGCCAGGGCGTGCTGCGCGGCCTCGCGCAGGGCACGGCCGCCCTGCGCGACGATCTGCAGGGCGGCCTCCCTGTCGTCCTGCTCCTGGGCCGTGGCCCGTCCGGAGGACAGGAAGGTGCCGATCGCATCCTGGCCGGAGGCGATCAGAGCGGCTTCGGCAGCCGCCTTGACGGCAGGTCCGCCGTCCTGCCAGAACTGCACGACCTTCCCGCGGTCGGTGGCGCCCAGGCCGGCCGGAGTCGGGTCCTCCGCCACTGCCGGCGCAGTTGACAGCAGCCCGGCCAACAGAGCCAGCGGCAGGACCCGTCCGACACTGCGCGCGCCCAAGAACCTCCTCCCGTGTCCAGCGGTCCAGGATATGTCAAAACGCAAGGAATCCCCCTCATTCGTGAGAGCCGGTCGAACTGGCCGGCGAGGAATCATGTCAAGTCCGGCAAGCCGTAGTCGAATCAACATCAATCCGTTGGGCAGTCATGTGGCGAATCGTCATGTTCTGTCTGTCGGACCCGCGCTGATGAACAGTCTGTTGTTGGTGGCCGCTATGATCCGGTGGTTGCAACGGCTCCTTCGTTTGCAGCAAAGCGGAAGAGCGCATACCGATTTGAAAGTGAGTCAATGGCTCCACGTATACGCCGGTGGCTTCCGGCAGCAACTACGGCGTTGGCCGCGGCCGTTCTCGGTGCGCCTGCTCCGCTCGCCGCCGCCTCCGAGCCGACCGCCAATGCTGCGGCACCTTTCGCGGTGGAGGACGGCGCCTACCCGGGGGCCCAGGAGATCCTGCAGACCACCGGTGCGACGTTGCTCCGGGGCGACGGGCACATCACTTACACCTCGTGCGCCTCGCCGCACCAAGTGGCGGTCTGGGCCCGTTCCATCCTCTCCGACACCATGAAGCGCATCTGCTTCGCCGCGCCGTACTCCACCGGCTACCTCGCGCTGAACGTCCCCGACACGTTCCGGCTGGAGACCACCGGCCGTACCCTGCAGGCCAGCCTCACCACCGACGGCAAGGCCCAGACGGTCGACGTGCCCGCGGACACCGCCGTCGGCGTGGGCGAGGCGGGGTCGAACCCGGCCTCCCGGTCCGTTCTGCTCGAACTGCGCATCACCGGTGCCGTGGCGGGTGTTCCCGCGGGTCCGCCTCCCGAGCACGGAACGCTTCCCGGCCGGACCGACCCGCTCGAGACCATGATGAGGATCACGGTCGGGGACAAGCGCAGCTGCTCCGGCACCCTCGTCGACCCGTCGTGGGTCCTCACCGCCGCGAGCTGCTTCGTCGACAAGCCGGAGCAGGGCCTCGACGTGCCCGCCGGGGCGCCCGCGGACAAGACCACCGCCACCATCTCCCGGATCCGGCTGAGCGATCCTCCGCTGCCGTCCACCTACGACGTCGTCGAGCTGGTTCCGCGCACCGACCGCGATCTCGTGCTGGCCCGCCTGGCCACCCCGATCCGCGACGTGACACCCATGCAGATCGCGACTGCCGCCCCGGCGGCCGGGAGTCTGCTGACGGTCGGCGGCTTCGAGCGCACGGCCGACGACTGGACCCACGACCTCGGCCGCAGCTCGGTGATGCAGGTCGGTGCGGTCGCTCCGACCGGCGTCGACCTCGCCCCGAAGTCCCCGGACCCGGGCCCCGGCAACGGGCTGGTCTGCAAGGGTGCCGCCGGTGGTCCGGCCGTGAACAGCATCGACCTGACCCCCGACGCCGCCGTCGGTCCGCACCAGTACCGCTACGAGCTGGTGGCCGTCAACAGCCGGTCCTGGCAGAAGGGCTGCCTCGACTCCGCGGAGACCGAGCACAGCGGCGCCTACGACACCCGGGTCGACGACCTGACCCAGTGGTTCCAGAAGGAGGCCGGCATCTACCCGGCGTCCAAGTTCACCCCGGTGACCTCGACCCGGGTGCTCGACACCCGGAGCTCGGGCGGTCGCACCTGGGCGGCGGTCACGGGTCAGGGCGGCAGCGAGAAGGTCCTGAACCTCGGCCAGGACGGCACCGGCCCGTTCAAGCTGCCGCAGGGCGCCACCGCAGCGGTCCTGAACCTGACGGTGGTCAACCCGACCGCCGCCGGCTTCGTCGTGGCCGAGGCGAACGACAAGGCCAAGCCCACCACCTCGTCGGTCAACTTCGCGGCGGGTCAGACCGTGGCCAACCTGGTGACCGCGCCGGTCGGCCCGGACGGCAAGGTCTACCTGTGGACGAACACCAACGACTTCGACGTGCTGGTCGACGTCGCCGGCTACTACGCCCCGACCGGTGAGAACAAGTACGCCCCGGTGACGCCGAGCCGTCTGCTGGACAGCCGGAACAGCGGCGGCCCGCTCGCCCCGAACACCACCAAGGACGTCCAGATCACGGGTGCGGCCGGTGTCCCGGCCGACGCGAAGGCGGCCGTGGTGACCCTGACCGCCGTGGCCCCGGCCGCGGACGGCTACTTCACCGCGTACCCGGCCGGAAGCGTCCGCCCGAGCACCTCGAACATCAACTTCAAGGCCGGTGCGATCGTCTCCAACCAGGCCGTGGTGCCGATCGGCGCGGGCGGCAAGATCACCCTGTACAACAGCTGGGCCGGCAACGCCAACGTGATCGTCGACATCGCCGGTTACTACGGCGCCAACGCCACCGAGCTGTTCCACCCGGTGAGCCCGACCCGCCTGCTGGACAGCCGTCAGAACAACGGCGCTCCGGTCGCCTTCGACCAGTCGGTGGCGATCGGCGGCCTGCCGGGCGGTGCGGACGCGGTCGTCGTGAACGCCACCACGGTCGGCAGTGACAGCGCCGGCTTCTTCTCCCTGTACCCGCACGGTACGACCCGGCCCGCCACCAGCGACCTGAACTTCACCGCGGGCCAGCTCCTCTCGGCCCACGCCACGGTCGCCACCGGCGGCGGTCAGATCGACCTGTACAACCACGCCTCGCACAGCCATGCCATCGTGGACCTGGCGGGCTGGTTCGCCAAGTACTGATCCGGCGGACGGCACACACCCGGGGCCCGGGACCGGCACAGTCCCGGTGCCGGGTCCCGGGCCCCGTGGCGTGATGAGAGACCGCCCCGGCCCTCGTGTTGGCGGCGGACTGCGGGTTGGACGGGTGATCGCCGCGAACCTCGGCCGCGACCTGGACGGCTCGGTCCCGCCTGCTCGGCCTCCAACTCGCCGACCCGGCCACGACGCGCTACTGCCTCCACCATGTGCAGGCCGGCGCGCACCACGCTCGCCGCCGACTGCGGGTGGAACCGGGTGTCCCCGCAGACCCACTCCTGCGTCCAGGTCCGGAATAGGTCAAATTGCCAGGAGCCCTCCTCGTCGGGAGCCGGGCGGATCGGACGGCTGGCATTCATGTCAACTTCACTGAATCGCGGCCGAATTGACTGAGGCAAGATGGTTCAGATCTCTGTTGTTCAGTCATGTTTCGTCCCTTGAAAATATTGTGAATCACAGTCAGTTGTGAACGCTATGATCCAGTGACCGCGACGGCTCCACCGTGCCGCCATTGGCATGGAGGGGCGCATTCCGATTTTGAAAGTGAGTCGATGGCTCCACACATACGCCGATGGCTTCCCGCAGCGGCGACGGCGTTGGCCGTGACCGTTCTGGGCGCTCCCGCTCCGCTCGCCGCCGCCTCCGAGCCGGCCGCCAATGCTGCGGCACCCTTCACGGTGGAGGACGGTACCTATCCGGGTGCCGAGGAGATCCTGCAGGCGACCGGCGGTGCGACGTTGCTCAGGGGTGACGGACGCATCACCTACACCTCGTGCGACGCGCCGCACCAGGTGGCGGTCTGGGGCCGCACCCTGCGGACTCCGTTGAACCGCATATGCTTCGCCGCGCCGTACTCCACCGGATACCTCTCGTTGAAGGTCCCCGATGCCTTCCGGGTGGAGAGCATCGGGCGCACCCTGCAGGCGGGCATCACCATCGACGGCAAGGCCCAGACCGTTGACGTGGCTGCGGACGCCGCCGTCGGTGTGGGCGAGGGGGCCGGGCAGACGTCCAAGGCCGTCCTGCTGGAGCTGCGCGTCACCGGCTCCAGCACCCCGCCTGCCGCGGGCCGGGCCGCCGATCCCTCCGTCGCGTTCACCACCAAGCTCGACATCGGCGGCGGCAAGCGCTCCTGCACCGGCGCGCTCGTCGACGCGCTGTGGGTCGCCACCGCCAAGAGCTGCTTCGCCGACGACCCCGCCCAGTCGATCGACGTCGCGGCCGGTGCGCCCAAGGACAAGACGGTCGCCACCGTCGGTCGCGCCGACCTGACCACCAGTGCAGGCCAGGTCCGTGATGTGGTCGAGCTCGTGCCTCACGCGGACCGCGACCTCGTGATGGCCCGGCTTGCCGCGCCGGTCAACGACATCGCCCCCATCGCGCTCTCCACCACCGTGCCGACGGCCGGTCAGGATCTCCAGAGCGCCGGCTACGGTCGCACCACGAGCGCGTGGGTCCCCGCCGCTCCTCACACCGGCACCTACACCACCGGCGCCGTCCAGGCCGCGGGCCTCGACCTCGGCCCCAAGGCGACGACGGACCCCACCGCCTGCAAGGGCGACGCCGGAGCCCCCCTGTGGCGCACCGAGAACAACAAGCCCGCCCTGGTCGCCGTCACCAGCCGGTCCTGGCAGGGCGGTTGCCTCGGCACCCCCACCACCGAGACCCGCACCGGCAGTTACGGCACCCGCGTCGACGACCTCGGCGGTTGGGTCAAGCAGACGGTGCTCAGCGCCGTGACGGCCGGTGACGCGAACGGTGACGGCCGGGCCGACGCCCTCATGGCGTACCACTACGCCGACAGCTCGATCGGGTTCTTCACCTCGCTGAGCAAGCCGGACGGCGGCTTCAACCCCATCACGGCCGGCTACATCGTGCCGAAGGGCAACTGGGACTGGAATTCCAGCCGGTTCATCGTGGGTGACTTCAACGGTGACCACCGCACCGACCTCGCCCTGATGTACCACCACGGCGACGGCTCGATCACCTTGCACACGGGTCTGGCGGACGCCGAGGGTCACATCCAGGCGTTCAGTCTTCCCTCGTACACCGTGCCGGCGAGCGCGGGTTGGGACTGGAACGCGATCCGGCTGTACGCGGGTGATGCGAACGGTGACGGCCGGGCGGATGCGATCATGGCGTACCGGTACGCCAGCAGCGCGATCGGTTTCTACACCGCTCCGGCCAAGGCGGACGGCGGGTTCAATCCGTTCACCGTCGGCTACACCGTCCCTGCCGGGAACTGGGACTGGGACTCCAGCCGGTTCATCGTGGGTGACTTCAACGGTGACCACCGCACCGACCTCGCCCTGATCTACCACCAGGGCGACGGTTCGATCACCTTGCACACGGGTCTGGCGGACGCCGAGGGTCACATCCAGGCGTTCAGTCTTCCCTCGTACACCGTGCCGGCGAGCGCGGGTTGGGACTGGAACGCGATCCGGCTGTACGCGGGTGATGCGAACGGTGACGGCCGGGCGGATGCGATCATGGCGTACCGGTACGCCAGCAGCGCGATCGGTTTCTACACCGCTCCGGCCAAGGCGGACGGCGGGTTCAATCCGTTCACCGTCGGCTACACCGTCCCTGCCGGGAACTGGGACTGGGACTCCAGCCGGTTCATCGTGGGTGACTTCAACGGTGACCACCGCACCGACCTCGCCCTGATCTACCACCAGGGCGACGGTTCGATCACCATGCACACGGGCCTCGCCGATGCCGAGGGCCACATCCAGGCGTTCAGCCTGCCCAGCTACACCGTCCCCGCCGGTGCGGGTTGGGACTGGAACGCCCTCCAGCTGCAGTAACGGGCGCGCACGGACAGGACCGAGGGCCCGGCGGCCCGGCACGGGAGACCGTGCCGGCCCACCGGGCCCTCAGCATGTTCCCGAGGAGGCCTACAGCCCCGGGATGCGGCCGTTGCGGAAGAGGTCGACGAAGAGCTGGTGGTCGCGGCGGGCGCGGTCGCCGTAGGCGTGGGCGAAGTCGACGAGCATCCCGGTGAAGCCGTCCTCGTCGGCGGCGATCGCCTTGTCGATGGCGTGCTCGGTGGAGAACGGGACGAGGCTGTGGCCGCTGGAGGACTCGTCGGCGGCGGCGTGCATGGTGGCGGTGGCCCGGCCGAGGTACTCGGTGATGGTGCGCAGGTCGTCCGGCTCGTTGAGGTCCGTCCAGTCGAGGTCGGCCGCGTACGGGGAGACCTCGGCGACGAGCTGGCCGCGGCCGTGCAGGGTGGTGTACCCGAGCCACGGGTCGCTGTGGTCCTGCAGGGCGCGCTGCGAGATGACGGTGCGGTGGCCCTCGTGCTCGAAGTAGCCGCGGATCGCGGGGTCGGTGACGTGCCGGGAGACGGCCGGCGTCTGCCCCTGCTTCATGTAGATGATCACGTCGTTCTCGAGGGCGTCGGTGTGGCCCTCCAGCAGCAGGTTGTACGAGGGCAGGCCGGCGCTGCCGATGCCGATGCCGCGGCGGCCGCAGACGTCCTTGACGCGCAGCGCGTCGGGGCGGGTGCGGGAGGCGGGCGGCAGGGTCTCCAGGTAGCGCTCGAAGGCGGCCAGCACCTCGGTGCGGGTGACCGCGTCCAGCTGGAAGGCGCCGCCGCCGATCCGGAACCGGCGGTCCCAGCCCTCGACGACGGTCTCCGCGTCGAGGAGTTCGACGCGGGTCTGCAGCCGGGCGCGGCGCAGCGTGTCGAGGATGGGTCCGTCCGCGGTGTCCAGGGTGAACTGGGCGGCGTCGCCGTTGCCGGCCAGCGCGGCGATCTGGCCGCGGTAGGCGGCGGCGAAGGCGTGCACCAGGCCGCTGATGGTGTCGTCGGAGAGCGCCTTGGCGTAGCCGATCAGGGCGAGGCTGGCGGCGAGCCGCTGGACGTCCCAGGTGAAGGCGCCGACGTAGGCCTCGTCGAAGTCGTTGACGTTGAAGACGAGCCGGCCCTCGGCGTTGAGGTAGGTGCCGAAGTTCTCGGCGTGCAGGTCGCCGTGGATCCAGACCCGGCCGGTGCGCTCGTCGAGGAAGCGGGCGCCGTACTCCCGGTACGGGTCGGTGGTGAGGTCGGCGTAGAAGAGCGCGGCGGTGCCCCGGTAGAAGGCGAAGGCCGAGGCGGCCATCTTGCGGAACTTCACCCGGAACGCGGCCGGGTCCTGTGCCAGCAGCTCCCCGAACGCGGACTCGAAGACCCGCAGGACGGTTTCCGCGCGCTCCGGCTCGCGGTCGGCGACGGTGGGCTGGTCGGGCATGGGCCTTCCAATCGGTGCGGTCTGTCGGTGGTGCCGTCCGGTCCGTGGGGGAAGGACGCGCGGCGGGCGGCCGCGGTTCAGGCGTTCGGCGGCGCGGGCGGCGCCGACGGGGGACCGGGCGGCGTCGTCGGCGGTATCGGCGGGTGGGCCTGGCGCTGCGCGGGGACGTACGGGTGGAAGGCTACCGGGGCGGGGGCGGCCGGGGCGGCCGGGCGCGTCGCGCCGACGATCGCGGCGACGGCGATCGCGATGCCCACCGTGAGCAGCAGGGTCATGTTCAGCCACAGGTGGCTGACCGGCTCGGCGAAGGTCCGCCGCGAGGCCGAGTAGACCACCTGGTTCAGGATCTGGCCGAGGGCGGCGAAGCCGGTCACCGAGGTCAGCGCGACGGCCGCCGGGCGGACCCAGCGGCCGCCCACGAAGGCGCCGATCGCCAGGGCGGCCAGGGCCACGCAGTAGCCGGTGTCGTAGGCGAAGAAGCCGACCGGCGCGTCGACGTAGTCCGCGTAGGAGATGCCCAGGGCGGTCAGCAGGTAGCCGGGGCCCTTCTGCGCGATGTCGTAGGCGAGCACGCCGAGCTCGGAGGCCAGCTGGACGAGCGCCAGCACACCGATCGCGGTCAGCCCTCCGCCTCGCGCCCGCTGCTGCACCACCGGGCCGAATGCCATGGAACCCCTCCTCGCACGTCAGTGCGCCAGAGGCTATCGGCGTGAACGGCCGGGCCGGAACCCCGGGTCTCCTTCCGTGACCCGGCGACCGTCGAACGTGACCCGCCGGCGCCCGAAAGTGAGGGGAACGACGTGAGGGGCGAGCAGAGCATTCGTGCCGTGTCCCGGGGCGGGTGCGACGGGGGACTAGACTCGGTGCCGCGACGCGGAAGCCGTGGTCCGGGCCCTGAGGGTGGCTCGGGCCTTACCTGTTTCGCGCCCGGTTCCGATCATGCCGAGACTCCGGAGGCCCCGCCTTGAGCGACCAGCCGTACGCGCACCTGCACGTCCACACCGAGTACTCGATGCTGGACGGCGCCGCCCGGCTGAAGCAGCTCTTCAAGGAGGTCGAGCGGCTCGGGCAGACCCACGTCGCGATGACCGACCACGGCAACATGTACGGTGCCGCGGAGTTCCACAAGCAGGCCACCGCCGCCGGCATCACCCCGGTGATCGGCATCGAGGCGTACGTCGCCCCGGACTCCCGCTCCAACACCAAGCGCATCCTCTGGGGCCAGCCGCACCAGAAGAAGGACGACGTCTCGGCGTCCGGCGCCTACACCCACAAGACCATCTGGGCCCGCAACAAGGAGGGCCTGCACAACCTCTTCAAGCTGACCTCGCGCTCCTACGCCGAGGGCTGGCTGGTGAAGTGGCCCCGGATGGACAAGGAGATCATCGCCGAGCACGCGGCCGGCCTGATGGCCACCACCGGCTGCCCCTCCGGTGAGGTGCAGACCCGGCTGCGCCTCGGCCAGTTCGACGAGGCGGTGAAGTCCGCCGCGGACTACCAGGACATCTTCGGCAAGGAGAACTACTTCCTGGAGCTGATGGACCACGGGCTCGACATCGAGCAGCGGGTCCGCGACGGCCTCCTGGAGATCTCCAAGAAGCTGAACATCCCGCCGGTGGTCACCAACGACTCGCACTACACCACCGAGGGCGACGCCGGCGCGCACGACCTGCTGCTGTGCGTGCAGACCGGCAAGAACCTCTCCGACCCGGACCGCTTCCGCTTCGACGGCACCGGCTACTACATCAAGTCGGCCGCCGAGATGTACGGCCTGGACACCTCCGACGCCTGGCAGGAGGGCTGCCGCAACAGCCAGCTGCTGGTCGCCTCCCGCGTCGACACCGCCGGCATGTTCGAGTTCAAGAACCTGATGCCGCGCTTCCCCATCCCGGAGGGCTTCGAGTCCGAGGCGGACTTCTTCAAGTCCAAGGTCTGGGAGGGCATGGACTGGCGCTTCCCGGGCGGCTACGACGAGGAGCACAAGAAGCTCGCCGAGTACGAGATGGACACCATCATCCAGATGGGGTTCCCGGCGTACTTCCTCGTGGTCGCCGACTTCATCATGTGGGCGAAGAGCCAGGGCATCGCGGTCGGCCCGGGCCGTGGTTCGGCCGCCGGCTCGCTGGTCGCCTACGCCATGGGCATCACCGACCTCGACCCGATCCCGCACGGCCTGATCTTCGAGCGCTTCCTCAACCCCGAGCGCATCTCCATGCCCGACGTCGACATCGACTTCGACGAGCGCCGGCGCGGCGACGTGATCCGCTACGTGACGGAGAAGTGGGGCTCCGACAAGGTCGCCATGATCGTCACGTACGGCACCATCAAGGCGAAGGCCGCCATCAAGGACTCCTCGCGCGTCCTCGGCTACCCGTACGCGATGGGCGACCGGATCACCAAGGCGATGCCGCCGGACGTCATGGGCAAGGGCATCCCGCTGTCCGGCATCACCGACCCCTCGCACCCCCGTTACAGCGAGGCCGGCGAGATCCGCGGCCTGTACGAGACCGACCCGGACGTCCGCAAGGTCATCGACACCGCCCGCGGTATCGAGGGTCTGATCCGCCAGCCCGGCGTGCACGCCGCAGGCGTCATCATGTCCGCCGAGCCGCTCACCGACCACATCCCGGTCTGGACCCGGCACACCGACGGCGTCACCATCACGCAGTTCGACTACCCCACCTGCGAGGGCCTCGGCCTTCTCAAGATGGACTTCCTCGGCCTGCGCAACCTGACGATCATGGACGACGCCGTCAAGGCGATCGAGAAGAACAAGGGCATCAAGATCAACCTCCTTGATCTGCCCCTCGACGACAAGCCGACCTACGAACTCCTCGCCCGCGGCGACACGCTCGGCGTCTTCCAGCTCGACGGCGGCCCCATGCGCTCGCTGCTGCGCCTGATGAAGCCCGACAACTTCGAGGACATCTCCGCCGTCCTCGCGCTGTACCGCCCCGGTCCGATGGGCGTCAACTCGCACACCAACTACGCGCTGCGCAAGAACGGCCAGCAGGAGATCACCCCGATCCACCCGGAGCTGGAGGAGCCGCTCAAGGAGATCCTCGAGCCCACCTACGGCCTGATCGTCTACCAGGAGCAGGTCCAGAAGGCCGCGCAGATCCTCGCCGGCTACTCGCTCGGCCAGGCCGACCTGCTGCGCCGCGCCATGGGCAAGAAGAAGAAGGAGATCCTGGAGGCGGAGTTCGTCCCCTTCCAGAAGGGCTGCCGCGAGCACGGCTACTCCGACGCCGCGATCCAGGCCGTGTGGGACGTCCTCGTCCCCTTCTCCGGCTACGCGTTCAACAAGGCGCACACCGCCGGCTACGGGCTGGTCTCCTACTGGACGGCCTACCTCAAGGCCAACTACCCGGCCGAGTACATGTCCGGCCTGCTCACCTCGGTCAAGGACGACAAGGACAAGTCCGCGGTCTACCTCAACGAGGCCCGCAAGATGGGCATCAGCGTCCTGCCGCCGGACGTCAACGAGTCCGACGCCGACTTCACCCCGCACGGCAACGACACCGTCCGCTTCGGCCTCACCGCCATCCGCAACGTCGGCGGCCCGGTCGTCGAGTCGATGATCCGCACCCGCAAGTCCAAGGGGAAGTTCGCCTCCTTCCCGGACTTCCTGGACAAGGTCGAGTCGGTGGTCTGCAACAAGCGGACGGTCGAATCCCTCATCAAGGCCGGCGCGTTCGACTCCCTCGGGCACACCCGCAAGGGCCTCACCGCGCAGTTCGAGCCGATGATCGACAACGTGGTCGGCGTCAAGCGCAAGGAGGCCGAGGGCCAGTTCGACCTGTTCGGCGGCGACTCCGTCTCCGACGAGCCGAGCTTCGGCCTCGACGTGGTCTTCTCCGAGGAGGAGTGGGACAAGTCCTTCCTGCTCACCCAGGAGCGGGAGATGCTCGGCCTCTACGTCTCCTCGCACCCGCTGCACGGCATCGAGCACGTCCTCGCCGACAAGGCCGACTGCGCCGTCGCCGACCTCGCCGAGCGCCCGGACGGTGCCATCGTCACCATCGGCGGCATCATCTCCGGCCTCCAGCGGAAGATGACCAAGCAGGGCAACGCCTGGGCGATCGCCACCGTCGAGGACCTCGCCGGCTCCATCGACTGCATGTTCTTCCCCGCCAGCTACCAGCTGGTCTCCTCGCAACTCGTCGAGGACGCCGTGGTGTTCGTCCGCGGCAAGCTCGACAAGCGGGAGGACGTGCCGCGGCTGATGGGCATGGAGCTGTCCGTCCCGGACCTCTCCAACGCGCACGCCGAGGCGCCGATCGTCATCAACATCCCCAGCGGCCGGATCACCCCGCCGCTGGTCGCCCGCCTCGGCGAGGTCCTCACCCACCACAAGGGCACCACCGAGGTCCGCCTGCGGCTGGAGGGGCGGAACAAGACCACCGTCCTGCGGCTGGACCGGCACCGGGTGAAGTCCGACCCGGCCCTCTTCGGCGACCTCAAGCAACTCCTCGGCCCCAGCTGCCTGGCGGTCTGAGAGGCCCGCCCGGGGGCGCGGGGAACTGCGCCCCCGGGTGGTGGCGGGCCCGTCAGCCCTCCTTGACCACCACGGTCCGCACGGCCTTGTCGTGCAGGCACTGCTGCAGCGGTTTGTCCCACAGCTGCCACGCCGCGTCGAGCATCTCGAACAGCCATCCGATGCAGTACACGGCGCCGGGCACGGTGGCGACGGCCGAGCGTCCCCAGAGGGCGCTGTCGGTCGGCCGGCCGCCGGTCGCGGCGTCCACCACGCGCAGCCTCATCGCCTTCTTGCCGACCGTCTGGCCGTGCTGGGTGACCATCAGCGCCGCTTCGTACGCGAAGGCCAGCAGGCCGACGAAGAGGTTCCCGAGCCACTCCCCGAGCAGGGCGTAGAGGACGACGGCCGGGATCAGCTGGATCGCGAGGTCGATCAGGCGGGCCACCAGCCGCTCCCCGGGCGGGGCCAGGACACGGCTCCCCGGCGCCTGCGGCACGCCGGGCGGGCCGGCCGGGGTGAGCCAGTGCGGCAGCGCCTGCGGCGGCTGTCCGTACCCCGGCGCACCGTACCCGGGGGTGCCGTACCCCGGCGTACCGTATCCGGGCGTGCCGTATCCGGGCGCACCGTACCCGGGGGTGCCCTGTCCAGGGATGCCGTGGCCGGGTGCGCCGTACCCGGGGGCGGTGCTTCCGGGCTGCGGGTAACCGCCGGGCCCGTAGCCGGGCGGTCCGGGCGGGGGAGGGGGCGGCGCACCGTAGCCCGGGGCGGGCGGCGGCTGCTGGCCGGCCTGCTGCGCGTAGGGGTTCTGCTGAGGGTCCGTCGGATACCCGTATCCCGACGGGTGGTTGGTGCTCACGTGTGCGGGCTCCCGGTGATAGGTCGTACGCCTGTTGTACCGAGGGCGACCGGGAGCGGGTACGGGGATCGGTGAATCGTTACCGGTGGGGGCGGCACCCGTCCGCCCCCACCGGTGCGTGGTTCAGCGCCAGCGGTAGCGGCGGCGGAGGCTGTCGACGACCAGGTTGAAGCGGGCCCGGTCCAGGGCGCAGGCCTCGCGCCGCATGCCGCCGTCCCACACCCGCATCACGCGGTCCAGCGCCACCCAGGAGTCCCGGCCGGACTTGTCCCACGGGCCGGAGCCGATCGGCACCCAGTCCCGGTCCCCGTCGTGGCCCTTGCTGGAGAGCATGACGGCCAGCAGGCTGCCGCCCTCCTCGCGGGCCACCACCAGCACCGGCCGGTCCTTGCCGCGGCCGTCCCGCTCCTCGTAGGGCACCCACGTCCACACGATCTCGCCCGGGTCCGGGTCGCCGTCGTGCCGCGGGGAGTACTCGGTGCGGACGGGCCCCACCTCGTACGCCTCGACCTCGACCGTCGCCCCGGGGCCGTAGCGGCCGGGCACGTCCTCGTTGATCAGCTCTGCCATGCGCGAAGGGTAGCGCCCGCGGCGTGTCCGCCCGATAAGCAGTGGCACCGGCCGCCCCCTCCGCGCGAGGATCGGGGCATGGCACGCACCTTCGACGACCTGGTGGCCGAGGCGGCGGCGGCCCCCATGGACGGCTGGGACTTCTCCTGGCTCGACGGCCGCGCCACCGAACAGCGTCCCTCCTGGGGCTACCAGCGGTTGCTGCACGAACGGCTCTCGCAGGTCGGTGCCGCGCTCGACCTGCAGACCGGCGGCGGCGAGGTGCTCGCCGGTGCCGCCCCCTTCCCGCCGCTGATGGCGGCCACCGAGGGCTGGCCGCCCAACCTGGCGAAGGCCACCGCACTGCTGCACCCGCTCGGCGCGGTGGTGGTCGCGGCCCCCGAGGACCCGCCGCTGCCCTTCGCGGACGCCGCCTTCGACCTGGTGACCAGCCGCCACCCCGTGGTGCCGCACTGGGCGGAGATCGCCCGGGTGCTGCGGCCGGGCGGCGGCTACTTCGCCCAGCACGTCGGCCCGGCGAGCGTCTTCGAGCTGGTCGAGCACTTCCTCGGCCCGCTGCCGGAGCCGGTCCTCCGCGGCCGCCACCCCGACGACGAGCGGGCGGCCGCCGAGGCCGCCGGGCTGGAGGTCGTCGACCTGCGCACCGAGCGGCTGCGGATCGAGTTCCACGACATCGGCGCGGTGGTCTGGTTCCTGCGCAAGGTGATCTGGATGGTCCCCGACTTCACCGTCGACCGGTACCGCGACCGGCTGCGCGAGCTGCACGAACTGATCGGGTCGGACGGCCCGTTCGTCACCCACTCGTCCCGCAGCCTGGTGGACGCCCGCAAGCCCCGCTGACGGCCGGCGGCCTCGTGCGGCCACCCGGTGCGGCTCAGACCTGCGGGACGCCGCCGCCCAGCTCCGCCGGCACGGCCGAGTGCAGGGCTGCGGTGAACGCGGCGACCGCCGGGTGGGCGGCGGCTCCGGCGCGGAAGGCCGTCCGGGTCCGCCGGTACATCGGCAGCCGGGTGAGCACCACGCCCGGCGGCGGGGCGGGCACGGTGCCCAGGTGCGGGACCAGGGCGACGCCCTGGCCGACCGCCACCAGGGCCAGCACGGTGGTGAAGTCGTCCACGTGGTGCCGCACCCGCGGGGTGAACCCGGCGCTCTGGCAGGCCCGCAGCGTCATCGCGTGGCAGAGCGTGCCCGCCGGGGCCATGATCCAGGGCGAGCCGCGGTGTTCGGCGACCGTTCCCGCGGCCGCCGCCGCCAGGTACATCGGCTCGGTGAACACCGGCTGGGTGAGCGCCAGTCCGGGCTCCGGCTCGGCCGGCACCAGGTCGTACTCGTGCACCAGGGCCACGTCCAGCTCGCCGGCCCGCAGCGCCGCCGCCACCGCGGCCGGGTCGACCTCGGTGACCATCGGCTCCAGCCCCGGGTGACGGGCCGCCAGCCCGGCCAGCGCGGCCGGGACGATCGCCCGCGCCGCCGACGGGTAGGTGCCGATCCGCAGCGGCCCGGCCAGCCCGCGGCGGGCGTGCGCCAGCTCGGCCGAAGCCTGCTCCAGCCGCTCCAGCACCGCCTCGGCGTGCCGCACCAGGTTCAGCCCGGCCGGGGTCAGCGCCACCCGCCGCCCGGTGCGCTCCAGCAGCGGCACCCCGGCCTCCCGCTCCAGCACGGACAGCTGCTGGGAGACGGCGGACGGGCTGAACGCGAGCGCCTCGGCGACCGCGGCGATCGTGCCGTGGTGGGCGAGTTCGCGCAGCAGGCGCAGGCGGCGGACGTCGAGCATCGGCTCAGCTTACGAGAAGCCTCGGAAACGTGAACTGGACCTGCACGATGCCGGCACGTCAGGCTCGACGGCATGGACCTGCACGGGATTCACGTACCCCTCGTCACCCCGTTCGCCGCGGACGGCTCCGTCGCCGCCGACGCCCTGGCCCGGCTCGCCGGCGAGCTGCTCACCGCCGGCGCGGCCGGCCTGGTCGTGCTCGGCACCACCGGCGAGCCCGGCTCCCTGGACGACGCGGAGAAGCGCCTCGTCCTCGACACCGTCGCCCCGGTCTGCCGGGCGCACGGCGCACCGCTGACGGTCGGCGTCGGCGGCGGCGACACCCGCCGCACCGCCGAGGCGCTGGCCGCCCTCGACGGGGTGGCCGACGCCGCCCTGGCGACGGTGCCCGCCTTCGTCCGCCCCGGCCCGGCCGGGGTGCTCGCGCACTTCCGGCACCTCGCCGCGCACAGCCCCGTCCCGCTGATCGTCTACCACATCCCATACCGCACCGGGCAGCAGCTCGACGCCGGGACGCTCGCCGAGGTGCTGCGGCTGCCCGGCGTGATCGGTGTGAAGTACGCCGCGGGCGGCATCGACGACACCGCGGTCGACCTGCTCGGACAGGGGCGGCGCGGCGTCATGGCCGGCGACGACACCCACCTCTCCGCACTGATGGCGATCGGCGCCGACGGCGGCATCCTCGCCTCCGCGCACCTGGCCACCGAGCAGTACGCCGACCTGGCCGACGCCTGGCGCAAGGGCGACGCCGACCGCGCCCGCGGCCTCGGCCACCGGCTGGCCGCACTCGCCCGCGCCGCCTTCGCCGAGCCCAACCCCGCGGTGGTCAAGGGCGTCCTGCACGCCCAGGGCCGCATCCCCACCCCGGACGTCCGCCTGCCCCTGCTCCCCGCCACCCCCACCGCCGTCGCCACCGCCCTCGACCGCCTCGCCGCCGTCACGGCCTGAAGGAACACCACCTCAAGGGCAGCACCCGAGGGGCGCGGGGGGCCTGCGCAGTCCGGGGGTGGTCGCCGATACGGACCAGGGCCGGCCCCGGATGCTTCGGTGACGAATTGTTTTCGGACGAATCCCCGTCCGCGCCGACCGCACCCGCACATCTTGCGGAGCCCGTGCACCGAACCCGCAGGGGCTCCCGGCCGCGGGCCGCAGGCCGTCCCGCGGGGCCGCCCACAGCGTGGACGCCGCGACGGGCCGGGCCGGTGACAAGGCATGATGGCAGGGTGCGGACGGCGATCAAGCACAACCCGATCGAGCACGACATGGAGGAAACGCAATGAGGATCGGCATCGTTGGGGCCACCGGCCAGGTCGGCGGCGTCGTCCGCGAGATCCTGGCGGAACGGGACTTCCCGGTCGAGCAGCTGCGGCTGTTCGCCTCGGCACGGTCCGCCGGGCGCACGCTGCCGTGGCGGGACACCGAGGTGACGGTGGAGGACGCGGCCACCGCCGACTACAGCGGCCTCGACGTCGTGATCTTCTCCGCGGGCGGTTCCACCTCGAAGGCGCTGGCCCCGAAGGTCGCCGCCGCGGGTGCCGTCGTCATCGACAACTCCTCCGCCTGGCGCCGCGACCCCGAGGTGCCGCTGGTCGTCGCCGAGGTCAACCCGCAGGCGATCGCGGACCGCCCGAAGGGCATCATCGCCAACCCGAACTGCACCACCATGGCCGCCATGCCGGTGCTGCGCCCGCTGCACGAGGAGGCCGGCCTGGTCTCCCTGGTGGTCTCCACCTACCAGGCGGTGTCCGGCAGCGGCCTGGCCGGCGTGTCCGAGCTGCACGACCAGGCGTCGAAGGTGGTGGACGGCGCGACCGCGCTGGTCCACGACGGCTCCGCGGTCGAGTACCCGGCGCCCGGCGTCTACAAGCGCCCGATCGCCTTCAACGTCGTCCCGCTGGCGGGTTCGATCGTCGAGGACGGCTCCAACGAGACCGACGAGGAGCAGAAGCTCCGCCACGAGAGCCGCAAGATCCTCGGCATCCCGGAGCTCAAGGTCTCCGGCACCTGCGTGCGCGTCCCGGTCTTCACCGGCCACTCGCTGCAGATCAACGCCCGTTTCGCCGCCCCGATCGCCCCGGAGCGCGCGGTGGAGCTGTTGACCGGCGCGCCCGGCGTGGAGCTCACCGACATCCCGACCCCGCTGCAGGCTGCCGGCCAGGACCCGACCTACGTCGGCCGGATCCGGGTGGACGAGACGGTCGACAACGGCCTGTCGCTCTTCCTCTCCAACGACAACCTGCGCAAGGGCGCCGCCCTCAACGCGGTGCAGCTGGCCGAGCTGGTCGCCGCCGAGCTCCGCGGCTGACCCGCCGGCCCGCACGGCACGTCCGACGGCCCCGCCCCGCCACGACGGGGACGGGGCCGTCGGCGGCCTAACGGAGGGCGACCGCCATCTCCTGGGAGACCGCGTCGCCCGTCCACTTGTCGCCCGCCGAGTACCACTGGAAGTCGCCCGGCCCCGTCACCGGGACGGTGGCCCTCACCGTGCCGGAGGCGCTGGAGACGGCCTTGGCGACGGTCTTCCAGCGGTGCGAGCCCGCCGGGCGGAACTGCAGGTACGCCACGCCGTCCGCGTAGCCGTGGAAGCGGTTGTCCGTCCAGAACGATCGGGCCAGCCAGCCCTGCACGGTGATCCGCTGCCCCTTCGCGGCCTTCGCCGGGACGCCCGAGCCGGACAGCTTGGCCGCCCGCTTCAGCGAGAAGCCGCCGGCCGTCTTGGCCACGTAGCGGTCGCCGTCGTTGGCCTTCACCTGCAGGTCGACGAACCAGGTGCCGGCCTCGTCGTTGAAGATCTGCTTCTTCACCGGGTCGACCGTCACCGTGCCCCGGCACACCGACGCGGTCGCCGAGGACGGGGTGCAGCGCATCGGGCCGACCCTGAGCACGCCGTAGTTCGGCCCCCAGACGCCGACCGGGTCGACCGCGCGGATCCCGGAGTCGTCGCGGGCCTCCACCACCAGCGGGAAGGTCGTCGCCTTCTGCGGCCCGAGCAGCACGGGCCGCCCCTCGTTGACGCTGATCGAGGTGATCGCGGTGTCGCCGTGGGACCGGTCGGTGGTGATCGTGGGTACGGCCAGCACCGCCACCGCCGCACCGGCCGCGGCCGCGCACAGGGCCCAGGAAGTCTTCCGCATGATCCCCCCAGTATCGCCGCAGGCCGGGGGTGCTCCGGCACGGCCCGGTCGGTCGGCGGCGGTTCGACGCCGGATCCGAGGGTAAGCACTGCCCAATCCCCCGCCCCGCCAGGGGTGGCCCGCCCCCGCCCCACCGGGGGTCACCGGAGGAGAGGAGCGGACGTGGACCGCTGCGTAGTCCTCGTCGACGCCGGCTACCTGCTCGGAGCCGCCGCCAGCCTGCTGGTCGGCGAGCCCGCCCGGTCCCGGGTGACGGTCGACCACACCGTGCTGATCACCGCGCTGCGCGAGCGCGCCGAGGCGGAGACCGGCCTGCCGCTGCTCCGGGTCTACTGGTTCGACGCCGCGCCCGAACGCCGCCCGCTGCCCGAGCACCGGCGGCTGCGCGTGCTGCCCCGGGTCACCGTCCGGCTGGGGGCGCTCACCCGGGCCGAGGGCCGCTGGGTGCAGAAGGGCGTCGACGCGGCGATGCACGCCGAACTCACCGAGCTCGCCCGCAACCACGCCTGCACCGACATCGTGCTGGTCACCGGCGACGGCGACCTACTGCCGGGTGTGATGTCCGCCAAGGAGCACGGGGT
Source organism: Kitasatospora sp. NPDC093679 (assembly GCF_040683455.1). NCBI lineage: Bacteria > Bacillati > Actinomycetota > Actinomycetes > Kitasatosporales > Streptomycetaceae > Kitasatospora > Kitasatospora sp. NPDC093679. Next base: position 40,560 of record NZ_JBFBDW010000033.1, on the reverse strand, counting down.
GGCCGTCCACCTGTGGGCGCTGCAGGCCGCGGACGGCGACTTCAACCAGTCCGAGGACCTCGTCGCGGAGGCCGACGAGCGCCGCGTCCTGGACCGGGCCTGGATGGAGCAGTGGGTACGGCTGCGCGAGGTGCCCGCGTCCTTCCCGGCGCCCGGTGCGGCGCCGCGGATCGCGGGCCTGCTCGCCGCCCCCGCGCAGCCGGAGGCACCGGCCGCGGCCGGCCGGCCGCAGCCCGCAGCCGCGCTCAAGGTGGTCCCCACGCCGAAGGACCTCGCGGTGCGGTCGGCCGCCGAGCGGATCCCGGCCGACCGGGCGGCCGCCGTGGCGCACGGCGGCCCGGTGCTGCGCTGGACCTCCGACCGCGGCTGGGTCGACCGGCCGCCCGCGGACACCTCGGCCACCGCCGGGGACGGGCTGCCGATCCTGGCCCAGCTCACCACCTCCGCGCAGCGCTGGGCGGACCGCGAGGAGGACATCACCAGCGTCGGCGGCGACGCCCACGAGGTCGGCCAGGTCTTCGCCCGCCGCTGGATCGACCGGTTCGGCGCGGCGGACCGGCTCGCCGTGCTGTGGACGGACTACCCGCGGATCCCGCACCGCCTCGACGGCGAGCTGCTGCGCTACGCCGCCCGCTTCGGCCTGCTCGCCCACAAGGACGACCAGATAGACGAGGCGGACCGCTACGCGATCCGGGACGGCTTCTGGAAGGAGCTCGCCGCCCGCGTCCCCGGCGGCCGCGCGGCGATGGCCGACGACTGACGGCGCACCCGCACGCCCGCCCCACCCGCATGCCCGCCCCACCCGTCGCCCCGCCCGGCCCCGCCCCGGCGGCGCACCGCCACGGCCCGGAGCCGTACCCACCGGAACCGGCCCCGACCGGCCCCCGTGCCCGGTCCGGGCGCCGCGGAGCGTAAAGTTCTCTCGCGTGAGCGACACCGACCGGCAGGCACCCCTGGCCCCGCCGCGGGCCCGGGAGGACCTTCCGGGTCCGGCCTGCTGCACCGTCCGCGGCCTTGCCAAGACCTACCGCACCGGCAGCGGCGCCAAGGCCGCCGAGGTCCCCGCGAACGCCGGGATCGACCTGACCGTGCGGCGCGGCGAGATCTTCGGCCTGCTCGGCCCGAACGGCGCCGGCAAGTCCACGCTGGTGCGCCAGCTGACCGGTCTGCTGCGCCCGGACGCCGGCAGCATCGACATCCTCGGCCACGACATCGTCCGCCACCCCGAGCGGGCCGCCCGGCTGCTGGCCTACCTCGGCCAGGAGTCCACCGCGCTGGACGAGCTCACCGTCTCGCTCGCCGCCGAGACCACCGGACGGCTGCGCGGCCTCGGCCGTGCCCGGGCCCGCGCCGAGACGGCCGAGGTGCTCGCCGAACTCGGCCTCGAACCGCTGGCCGGCCGTCCGCTGGCCAAGCTCTCCGGCGGCCAGCGCCGCCTCGCCTGCTTCGCCGCCGCGCTGGTCGGCGAGCGTCCGCTGCTCGTCCTGGACGAGCCCACCACCGGCATGGACCCGGTCGCCCGGCGCGCCGTCTGGTCCGCCGTGGACCGCCGCCGGGCCGAGCGCGGCACCACCGTGCTGCTGGTCACCCACAACGTGATCGAGGCCGAGACGGTGCTCGACCGGGTCGCCGTCGTCGACGAGGGCCGGGTCATCGCCTGCGACACCCCCGGCGGCCTCAAGGCGCTGGTCGACGGCGACGTCCGGCTCGACCTGGTCTGGCGCACCGACGCCCCGCTCGACGTGCCCGCCGTCGCCGAGCTCGCCGCCCGGGCCGAGCGCACCGGCCGCCGCTGGACCGTCCGCACCACCCCCGAGCAGGCCCGCGAACTGGTCGCCGCGGTCACCGGCGGCGCCGCCTTCGCCGCGCTCGACGACTTCACCCTGGCCACCCCCAGCCTGGAGGACGCCTACCTCAAGCTCGGCGGCCGGCACAAAGGACTCGCCAAGTGACGCTCCTCGACACCCCGGCGCCCGCCGTCGCCGCCCCCGCCGAGCTGGCCCCCGCCGCCCGGCTGCTGCCCTCGCTCGCCGCGGTCTACCGCGCCCAGCTCGCCCGGGCCAAGGTCGCCCGGATCCCGCTGCTGTTCGTCGCGACCTTCCAGTCGCTGGGCATCCTGGTGATGATGCGCGGCGTCGTGGACGGCGGCGGCAACCCGGCCGCGCACGCCGTGGTGGCCGGTTCGGCGGTGCTGGTGGTCGCCTTCGTCGCGCTCAACCTGCTCGCCCAGTACTTCGGCAGGCTGCGCGCCACCGGCGGCCTCGACCACTACGCGACGCTGCCGGTGCCGCCGGCCGCGGTGGTGCTCGGCGCGGCCGGCGCCTACGCCTCGTTCACGCTGCCCGGCACCCTGGTCACCGCCGCTGCCGGTGCCTGGCTGTTCGACCTGCCGGCCCGCAACCTCTGGGTGCTGCTGGCGGTGGTGCCGCTCGCCGGGGCGGCGCTGTCCGGTCTGGGGGCCGCCTGCGGCCTGCTCGCCCGGCGCCAGGAGATCGCCACCCTGCTGGGCCAGCTCGGCATGTCCGCCGCGCTGCTGCTCGGCGTCCTGCCGGCCGGCAACCTGCCGCAGCCCGTGCAGTGGCTGCGCGACCTGCTGCCCTCCACCTACGGCGTGGAGGCCTTCGCCCGGACCTTCGACCCCGCCCCGGACTGGGCCGCCGTCCTCGGTGACCTGGGCGTCTGCGCGGCCGTCGGGCTCTGCTCGCTCACCGTGGCGACCTGGGCGTACCGGCGGGCCACCCGCTGACCCGGCCGGCCCCCGGACCCGGCCGGTGCAGCCCGGACCGGCCGGGAGCAGCCCGCCCCGGGCCGCACCGGAGCCGCCCGCCCCGACCGGACCGGGGCCGGTCGTGAAACGATGACCGGGTGACCGCACCGAACACACCGACGGGCCCGGGCGCCGACCCGTACGCCCCGCACGACCCGTTCGCACCGCCGCCGGCGCCGGTCGGCCCGAAGCGGCCGAAGCGCGCCCTGCTGCCGGAGGCGCGGATCGGTGTGCTGATCGCGGCCGGCGGCGCGCTCCTCGGTGTGGTGCTCGGGCTGCTCTGGCTGTGGCTGGCGCCCCGGGTCGGCCTGGTCGTCAAGGGCGACCAGCTGCTGTACGCGGACCCGGAGGGCGAGCAGCGGGCCGGTGCCGACAGCGTCTTCGCGCTGCTCGGCCTCGGCGCGGGCCTGGTCACCGCGCTGACCGCCTTCCTGTTCACCCGCGGCCGGGGCGGCGGTGTCGCGGTCGCGGCGGGCCTCGCGGTCGGCGGCCTGGCCGGATCGGTGATCGGTTGGCAGCTGGGCATGAAGCTCGGTCCCGCCTCCGACCTGGTCGCACACGCCCGGCAGGTCGGCGACGGCGGCCGGTTCAGCGCCCCGCTGGAGCTCGGCGCGCACGGCGCGCTGCTGGTCTGGCCGATGACGGCCATGGTGGTGCTGCTGGTGCTGTCCGCCGCCTTCGGCAAGCGCGAGGAGGACCCGCCGCCGTACTGGGCATGGCCCCGGCCGGAGGCCGGTCACCCCGAGGCCGCTCACGCGTCCGACGGCCACGCCCACGAGGGCCGCGCCGCGGGCGGCCCGGAGCACCCGCACGCCGACTGACCCCGGGGGTTCAGCGGCCGATCGGTGCCGTCCGGGCGCCGGTCAGCGAGACCAGGTCGGCGGGGGCGAGTTCGACCTCCAGACCGCGGCGGCCGGCCGAGACGAAGACCGTGGAGTGGCCGAGCGCGCTGTCGTCCAGCACGGTGCGCAGCGGCCGCCGCTGCCCGAGCGGGGAGATGCCGCCCAGCACGTAGCCGCTGCTGCGCTCGGCCGCCGCCGGGTCGGCCATCCCCGCCCGCTTGCCGCCCACCGCGGCGGCGAGCGCCTTCAGGTCGAGCTGCCCGGAGACCGGGACGATGCCCACGGTCAGCGTGCCGTCCACGTCGGCGACCAGCGTCTTGAAGACCCGGCCGGCCGGGATGCCGAGCACCTCGGCGGCCTCGCCGCCGTAGGAGGCCGCGGCCGGGTCGTGGTCGTAGGCGTGCACGGTGTACGCCACGCCCGCGGCCTCCAGCGCGACCGTGGCGGGCGTGCCCTGGCCGCCCTTCTTCGTCTTCTTCGCCATCGGCGGCCCTTCTCGGGGTGCGGTCGGGTGCGGTCGGGGGTCCGGACCGGCGTCAGTTGGGGCTGAAGGCCTGGCGGGTGAGGTCCGCGGCGGGCAGCGACGGCAGCCAGGCCAGCAGGGCGGTCTCCCGGCGCAGCAGCTCCAGCTCGGCGGTGAGCCGCTGGGCGGTGTCCGGGCAGGCCAGCAGCTCCTGCTTGACGGGGGCGGGCAGCACGGTGGCCGCCGCGACCAGGTAGGAGAGCGCCTGCGGGTCGAGCGGCAGCTCGACGTCGCCGGCCAGGGTGGCCTCCTTCGCGCCCGCGAGGCGCTTGCGGTACTCGTGGAAGGCCCGCTCCACCACCGCGCCGAGCGCCCCGGAGCCCTGGCCGGACGGCTCGTCCAGCGGCCGGGTCTCGGCGACGAGGTAGGGGCCGCTCGCGTCGACGGACTCCACGGTGAACCGGGTGGTGCCGGTGACCAGCAGCTCGTACCGGCCGTCGGCGCGGCTCCGCACGGAGGTGACGTCCGCGACGCAGCCGACCCGGTACAGCGCCTCCCGCGGGTCGCCGGTGACCGTGCCGAGCCCGTCGAGCGGCCCGGCCGGGCCCTCGTTCTCCCGGACGGGCGCGACCTCGCGGCCGTCCCTGATGGCGACCACGCCGAAGCGGCGCGGTTCGTCCTCGGGCAGTTCCTGCAGGTCGGCGACGAGTCGGCGGTAGCGCTCCTCGAAGACGTGCAGGGGCATCACCAGGCCCGGGTAGAGGACCGTGTTGAGCGGGAAGAGCGGCAGCCGTTCTGTCACGGCGCACAGCGTAGTTGCCGCGGGCCCCGGCGACCTCGCCCTTTTGCCGCAGAGCCGGCCTCAGCCGCGCTGCAGCAGCCGGGTCGCGCCGGTGACGGCGGTGGTCGCGAGGATCCAGCCGGTCAGCACCAGGCCGGCGGCCACCCACTGGCCCTGCCGGTCCGGGTTCCAGCCGCCCTGCCCGAGGTCGACCACCGGCAGCAGCCTGCCGAGCGTGTACAGCGCGGCGTCCCAGGTGGGCACCTCGTCGGCCTTCAGTGACTGCGGCGGGTGCTCGGCGAAGTACGCGGTGCCGAGCAGCCAGGCCAGCAACAGCCACAGCGCGGCCCGGCCGGGCCGGTAGCCGTAGCCGACGGTGACGTCCTGCAGCAGCCCCCACAGCCGGGCGTGGACCGGCAGGGCGGCGCGGCGGCGGCGCTGCTTGGCGTACAGCACCTCGCGGGCGTCCTCGTCCCGGCCGTCCCGGCGCAGCGCCGAGGCGAGCTGTTCGTACGGCTCCGGCTGGTACTCGCCGAGCGAGTTCTCCAGCCAGGCGATCCGCTCGGCGACGCCGAACGGCTCCGCGGGCCGCAGCGACTCGTAGGTGAAGCCGGTGAGCCGCACCAGGCCGGCGCCGGGCCAGGACCGCGGGGCGTCGACCAGGTTGCCGACCTGGGCGCGGGAGAGCGACACGGTGCCGTCGGGGGCCTTCTTGCAGGCGAACCGCAGCTCGGGCGTCCGGATCCGGCGCAGCGACAGCTCCTGCCCCTCGGAGAGGTGGAACTCGGCCTCGTGGATCAGGCAGGCCTGTTCGAAGCGGGCGTCGACCAGCCGCACCCCGCCCCAGGCGCGGAACGGGGTGACGGCGGCCCCGGGCTCGTGCGGCGGCCCGTAGCCGTAGGCGTACTCGCTGGGCGAGGTCGTCCAGCGGTTGTCGGCCGAGCCGGTCAGGTACAGCGTGTTGCCGACGGTGGTGCGGGCCAGGTTCAGGCAGTTGCGGCCGGGGTCGCGCATCCGCAGCTGGGCGCCGCGCAGCGAGAGCCGGCCGCCGATCCGGCCGGTGCGGATGCCGAACTCGCCGTACACCTCGATCCGCTCGGCCTCCAGGTCCTGGTGGACGGTGAGCCCGTCCGCGGAGAGCGCCCGGTGGTGCGGGTCGGCGCCGAGGACGGCCTGGTTGAGCAGCAGGTCGGTGCCGATCCGGGCGTCGGTGAGCCGGATGCCCTGCGGCACCACGCAGCGCGCCAGGTGCACGTCGCCGTCGGCGGCGAGCCGGGAGGCGTCCAGCCGCGGTATCAGGCAGCCGATCAGCCGGATCGTGCCGGCCCGGGCCTCGGAGAGCAGCACCCGGGTGTCGAAGCGGCAGCCGTGCAGCTCGACGTAGTGGGTGAGGGACGCGCCGGCCAGTAACAGCGGGCCGGTGACGTACGCGCCGTTGAGCTTCAGCGCCGCGACCCGCCCGGGTGCGGGGGCGGGGCCGGAGAGCAGCAGCCGGGCGAGCACCTCGGCGCGGACGGTCCGCTCCGCGCCCCAGTCGCCGGAGCCCGCCGGGTCGTCGTCCTCGGCCTTGCCGGCGCGCAGGTCGAGCACCTCGCCGTGCCGGAACGCGTCCCACAGGCGCTGCTCCGTGTCCGTCCAGCCGTCCGGTGCGCCGTCCGCCATCGTCCCCCCTGGTGATCCCCGGCCGTCTCGGCCTTCGTATCACGGACTGAAATGCGCGGCCGCCGTTTCCGGCCACTCCTTACACTGGGCCCTGTGATCTCTCGAATCGACCTGCGCGGCTCCGTCTCGGACCCGCGCGACCTGCTGCCCCGTGCCGAGTTCGACGTCGAGGCCGCCCTGGAGACGGTGCGGCCGATCTGCGAGGACGTACGCCATCGCGGGGTCGCGGCGCTGATCGAGATCACCGAGCGCTTCGACGGCGTGAAGCTGGAGTCCACCCGGGTGCCCGAGGAGCGGATCACCGCCGCCCTGGAGACCCTCGACCCGAAGGTGCGCGCCGCACTGGAGGAGTCGATCCGCCGCGCCCGCCTCGTCCACCGCGAGCAGCGCCGCACCGACCACACCACCGAGGTGGTTCCGGGCGGCTCGGTCACCGAGCGCTGGGTGCCGGTCGACCGGGTCGGCCTGTACGTGCCGGGCGGCCTCGCGGTCTACCCGTCCTCCGTGGTGATGAACGTGGTGCCCGCGCAGGAGGCCGGCGTGCCCGGCATCGCGGTCTCCTCCCCGCCGCAGAAGGAGTTCGGCGGCAGCGTCCACCCGACGATCCTGGCCGCCTGCGCCCTGCTCGGCGTCACCGAGGTCTACGCGGCCGGCGGCGCCCAGGCGGTCGCCATGTTCGCCTACGGCACCGAGGAGTGCCGCCCGGTCAACCTGGTCACCGGCCCCGGCAACATCTACGTCGCCGCCGCCAAGCGCCTGCTCAAGGGCCGGATCGGCATCGACGCCGAGGCCGGTCCGACCGAGATCGCGATCCTCGCCGACGACTCCGCCTCGCCGCGGGACGTCGCCGCCGACCTGATCAGCCAGGCCGAGCACGACCCGATGGCCGCCTCCGTGCTGGTCACCGACTCGCCAGAGCTCGCCGCCGCGGTCGAGGCCGAGCTGGAGACCCAGGTCGCGAACACCAAGCACCGCGAGCGGGTCACCACCGCGCTCGCCGGCCGGCAGTCCGGCATCGTCCTGGTCGACGACCTGGAGCAGGGCCTGGAGGTGGTCAACGCCTACGCCGCGGAGCACCTGGAGATCCAGACCCGGGACGCCCGCGCCGTCGCCGCCCGGATCCGCAACGCGGGCGCCGTGTTCATCGGCCCGTACGCGCCCGTCTCGCTCGGCGACTACGCGGCCGGCTCCAACCACGTGCTGCCCACCGGCGGCTGCGCCTGCCACTCCTCGGGCCTGTCCGTGCAGTCCTTCCTGCGCGGCATCCACGTCGTGGACTACTCCCGCGAGGCGCTGGCCGACGTCGCCGCGCACGTGGTCAACCTGGCCGAGGCCGAGGACCTGCCCGGCCACGGCGACGCCATCCGCGCCCGCTTCGACTGGACGGTGCCGAACTCTTGAGGATCGACGACCTCCCCATCCGCGACGAACTGCGCGGACAGTCCCCGTACGGTGCCCCCCAGCTCGACGTGCCCGTCCAGCTGAACACCAACGAGAACCCGTACCCGCTGCCCGAGCCGCTGGTCGCCCGGATCGCCGAGCGGGTCGCCGAGGCCGCCCGGCACCTCAACCGCTACCCCGACCGGGACGCCGTCGAGCTGCGCGAGGGCCTCGCCGGCTACCTCACCCGCACCACCGGCCACGCCGTCACCCGGCAGCAGGTCTGGGCGGCGAACGGCTCCAACGAGGTCCTCCAGCAGCTGCTGCAGACCTTCGGCGGCCCCGGCCGCACCGCACTCGGCTTCGAGCCCTCGTACTCGATGCACGCGCTGATCTCCCGCGGCACCGGCACCGGCTGGATCTCCGGCCCGCGCAACGAGGACTTCACGATCGACCTCGACGCCGCCCGCGCCGCGATCGCCGAGCACCGGCCGCACGTGGTGTTCGTCTGCTCGCCGAACAACCCGACCGGCACCGCCGTCGCCGCCGACACCGTCCTCGCCCTGTACGAGGCCGCGCAGGCCGCCCGGCCGAGCCTGGTGGTCGTCGACGAGGCGTACGTCGAGTTCTCGCACCGCGAGTCGCTGCTGCCGCTGATCGAGGGCCGCCCGAACCTGGTGGTCTCCCGCACCATGTCGAAGGCGTTCGGCGCGGCGGGCCTGCGGCTCGGCTACCTCGCCGCCGACCCGGCCGTGGTCGACGCCGTGCAGCTCGTCCGGCTGCCGTACCACCTGTCGGCCGTCACCCAGGCCACCGCGCTGGCCTGCCTGGAGCACACCGACACCCTGCTGGGCTACGTCGCCCAGCTCAAGGCCGAACGGGACCGCCTGGTCGAGGCCCTGCGCGGGCTCGGCCTGGAGGTCACCGACTCCGACGCCAACTTCGTCCAGTTCGGCCGCTTCGCCGACACCCACGCCGTGTGGCAGGCGATCCTCGACCACGGCGTGCTCGTCCGCGACAACGGCGTCCCCGGGTGGCTGCGGGTCACCGCCGGCACCCCCGCCGAGAACGACGCCTTCCTGGACGCCGTCCGCCTCGTGATCAAGGAGCTGTAACCCCGAATGTCCCGTATCGGCCGCGTCGAACGCACCACCAAGGAGACTTCGGTCCTCGTCGAGATCGACCTCGACGGCACCGGGAAGACCGAGATCTCGACGGGCGTCGGGTTCTACGACCACATGCTCGACCAGCTCGGCCGCCACGGCCTCTTCGACCTCACGGTCAAGACCGACGGCGACCTGCACATCGACACCCACCACACCATCGAGGACACCGCCCTCGCACTCGGCGCCGCCTTCAAGCAGGCGCTCGGCGACAAGGTGGGCATCTACCGCTTCGGCAACTGCACCGTCCCGCTGGACGAGTCGCTCGCCCAGGTCACCGTCGACCTCTCCGGCCGCCCGTACCTGGTGCACACCGAGCCGGAGACCATGGCGCCGATGATCGGCACCTACGACACCACCATGACCCGGCACATCCTGGAGTCCTTCGTGGCGCAGGCGCAGATAGCGCTGCACGTCCACGTGCCGTACGGGCGCAACGCCCACCACATCGTCGAGTGCCAGTTCAAGGCGCTCGCCCGCGCGCTGCGCTACGCCTCCGAGCGCGACCCGCGCGCGGCCGGAATCCTCCCCTCGACCAAGGGCGCCCTGTGAGCAAGTCCGCGATCGCACTGATCTTCGTCGGCCTCTTCCTGACCGGCGGCGTGATCTCGTTCTGGAAGCAGAAGCTGCCCAAGGGCGTCGTCGCGGTGCTCGCGATCGGCGCCGTCCTGTGCCTGGCCGCCGGCGCCATGCGCCTGTAGCCGGCCTCGAGAGACTGGATCCCCACCCCCATGGCCAAGAACGTCGTCGTCCTCGACTACGGCTCCGGCAACCTCCGCTCCGCCCAGCGCGCCGTCGAGCGCACCGGCGCGAACGTCACCGTCACCTCGGACTTCCAGACCGCCCTGGACGCCGACGGGCTGCTCGTCCCCGGCGTCGGCGCCTTCGAGGCCTGCATGCGCGGCCTCAAGGCCGTCCGCGGCGAGCAGATCATCGGCCGCCGCCTGGCCGGCGGCCGCCCCGTCCTCGGCATCTGCGTCGGCATGCAGATCCTGTTCGCCCGCGGCGTCGAGCACGGCGTCGAGACGGAGGGCTGCGACGAGTGGCCCGGCACCGTCGAACCGCTGGACGCCCCGATCGTCCCGCACATGGGCTGGAACACCGTCGACGCCCCGGAGGGCAGCCGGATGTTCGCCGGCCTCGACGACGACACCCGCTTCTACTTCGTCCACTCCTACGGCGTCCGCCGGTGGGAACTGGAGGTCCACAGCGCCCGGCTGCACGCCCCGCTGGTCACCTGGGCCACCCACGGCCACCCCTTCGTCGCCGCCGTGGAGAACGGCCCGCTCTGGGCCACCCAGTTCCACCCCGAGAAGTCCGGCGACGCCGGCGCCGCCCTGCTGACCAACTGGGTCTCCACCCTCTGAAGCCGAAGGTCGAACACATGAGCCGCCTCGAACTGCTCCCCGCCGTCGACGTCCGCGACGGCCAGGCCGTCCGCCTGGTCAAGGGCGCCTCCGGCACCGAGACCTCCTTCGGCGAGCCCCTCGCCGCCGCCCTGGCCTGGCAGAACGCCGGCGCCGAGTGGCTGCACCTGGTCGACCTCGACGCCGCCTTCGGCACCGGCAGCAACCGCACCCTGCTCGCCGAGGTCACCGGCCGCCTCGACATCAAGGTCGAGCTGTCCGGCGGCATCCGCGACGACGAGTCGCTCGCCGCCGCCCTCGCCACCGGCTGCACCCGGGTCAACCTCGGCACCGCCGCCCTGGAGGCCCCCGAGTGGGTCGCCAAGGTCATCGCCGAGCACGGCGACAAGATCGCCGTCGGCCTGGACGTCGTCGGCACCACCCTGCGCGGCCGCGGCTGGACCCGCGACGGCGGCGACCTCTACGAGGTCCTCGCCCGCCTCGACTCCGAGGGCTGCGCCCGCTACGTCGTCACCGACGTCAACCGCGACGGCACCCTCACCGGCCCCAACCTGGAGCTGCTGCGCAACGTCTGCGCCGCCACCGACAAGCCCGTGGTCGCCTCCGGCGGCGTCTCCTCGCTGGACGACCTGCGCGCCATCGCCACCCTCACCGGCGAGGGTGTCGAGGGCGCGATTGTGGGCAAGGCCCTCTACGAGCAGAAGTTCACCCTCGAAGAGGCCCTGGAGGCGGTGTCCCGATGACCGAGGTCCCGGCCGCGAAACGCTCGCTGCGTGTGTCCGGCTTCTCCCCCTGGGAGGACCAGTTCGGCTACTCCCGGGCGGTCGCGGTCGGGGACACCGTCCTCGTGGCCGGCACCACCGCGTTCGAGGGCGGGATGGTCCAGCACGAGGGCGACCCGTACACCCAGACCCTCGCGGCGTTCGAGGTCGCCTTCAAGGCCCTCGCGGAGTTCGGACTCTCCGCGGACGACGTCGTCCGCACCCGGATGTTCATCACCCACATCCGGGACTGCGACGAGGTCGGCCGGGCGCACAAGAAGCTCTTCGACGCGATCCGCCCGGTGGCGACCATGGTCGTCGTCCAGGGCCTGATCGACTCCCGGATGATGGTCGAGGTCGAGGTCGAGGCCCACCGTCCCGGACTCGCAACCTCCTTGGAAGGCAAGCAGTGAGCCTCGCAGTACGTGTCATCCCCTGCCTGGACGTCGACGCCGGGCGGGTCGTCAAGGGCGTCAACTTCCAGAACCTGCGCGACGCCGGCGACCCTGTGGAACTCGCCAAGGCCTACGACGCCCAGGGCGCCGACGAGTTGACCTTCCTGGACATCACCGCCTCCTCCGGCGACCGGGAGACCACCTACGACGTGGTGCGCCGCACCGCCGAGCAGGTTTTCATCCCGCTCACCGTCGGCGGCGGCGTCCGCACCGCCGACGACGTCGACAAGCTGCTGCGGGCCGGCGCGGACAAGGTCGGCGTCAACACCGCCGCCATCGCCCGCCCCGACCTGATCCGCGAGATCGCCGAGCGCTTCGGCCGCCAGGTGCTCGTCCTCTCGGTGGACGCCCGGCGCGCCCCCGAAGGCACCGTGACGCCCTCCGGGTTCGAGGTCACCACCCACGGCGGCCGCCGCGGCACCGGCCTCGACGCCGTCGAATGGGCCGTCCGTGCCGCCGAGTTGGGTGCCGGCGAGATCCTGCTCAACTCGATGGACGCCGACGGCACCAAGGACGGCTACGACCTGGAGATGATCCGCGCCGTCCGCAAGAACGTGGCCGTCCCGGTGATCGCCTCCGGCGGCGCCGGCAAGCTCGCCGACTTCGCCCCGGCCGTCGACGCCGGCGCCGACGCGGTGCTCGCCGCCTCCGTCTTCCACTTCGGCGACCTGACCATCGGCCAGGTCAAGGACGCCCTGCGGGAGTCCGGCCACCCCGTCCGCTGAACCCCTCCTCTGGGGTCGGACGCGCCGCCGTCGGCGCACCCGGCCCCGGAGGACGTGGGCCCGGTGCTACGGCATCTCGCTCCTGATGACGGCGAAGACCGCGCCGTGCGGGTCCGTTGCCCAGCCCAGCCGGCCGACGCCCGGCACGTCCATGCCGGGCATCACCACCCGGCCGCCCGCGTGCTCCGCCCGGGCCAGCACCGCGTCCACCTCGGTGACCTCGAAGTAGGGCACCCAGCGCACCGGCTCGTCGGGGCTCTGCAGCGGCGCGACACCGCCGAACGACGTCTCCCGCTCGGTGCCGCCCTCCGCCGTGGAGCACACCGTGTACGCCATCCCCGGCATCTCCACCGTCTCCGTGCGCCAGCCGAACAGCGCCTGGTAGAACGCCGTCGCCGCGGCCGGGTCCGCGGTGTGCAGCTCGGCCCAGCAGAAGGTGTTGGCCTCGGTGACGGCGTCCAGGCCCTGCGTCTCGCCCGGCTGCCAGATCGCGAACCGCACGCCCGCCGGGTCGGACAGCTGCGCCATCCGCCCGTCGGACATCACGTCGAACGGCTCGGCGCGGACGGTGCCGCCGTGCTGCTCGGCAGCCTTCGCCGTGGCGTCCGCGTCCGGCGTGCGGAAGTACAGCGTCCACGCCGGGGACGAACCCTCCTCCGTCAGCGGGCCGACGGCCGCGACCGTCCTGCCCGCCTGCTGGAAGAAGCCGTAGTCACCGGCCTCCTCGCCCAGCGACCGGAACGTCCAGCCGAAGACCGTGCCGTAGAACGCGGCGGTCGCGGGGATGTCCGGGCTCCCGAGGTCGAGCCAACAGGGAGAGCCCGTCCGGAACTCCGTGGTGAGCATCGTGGTGCGCCCCTTCGAGGGTCGTGGCCGGGCCGCTCCGCCGGGCGCGGAGACGCTTCTCCGCGGCCACCGGTCAGTGTGACCGGCGCCACTGACAATCGCGCGACGCCCGCCGAACCGGCCGCGACGCCGCAGGTCAGCGCGGCCCCGGCAGCGGAAGCACGCGTCGCAGTGCGGCCACCGCGGTCTCCGCCCCGCGCACCGACAGCGAGGTGCGCGCCCCGCGCCCGAACGCGAAGAGCACCAGCTCGCCCGGCTCGCCGGTCAGGTGCACCGTCGGCCCCGTCCGGTGCGTCACCGTGCAGCTCCGCCCGTCCGGCCGCTCCAGCACCAGCCGCACCGGGGTCCTGCGCCCCGCCTCCAGCCGGGCCAGCATCGGCAGCCGCTGCCACAGCGCGTCCGCCAGCGGCGCCGCGACCTCCTCCTGCCGCCAGCCCTCGCCCGCCCGCCGGACGTCCTCCGCGTGCACGAAGTACTCGACCACGTTGGCCGCCTCGTCCGCGCCCGGCAGCGCGAACGGCGACAGTGCCGGCGGGCCGGACCGGAACAGGGCGACCAGCTCCTCGTACGGGCGCCGGGCGTAGCCGCGCTGCACCCGCTCCGTCCACCCCGCCAGCGGGCCGATCCTGATCCCCGCCGCCGCGTCCGGCCGCCGCTCCCTGAGCACCAGGTGCGCCGCCAGGTCCGCGGTCGTCCACCCCGCACAGAGCGTCGGCGCCTGCGGCCCGGCCGCCGCCAGCAGGTCCGCCAGTCGCTCCCGTTCCCCCCGTGCATGCTTCGTCATGCCCACCACCCTAGGCGGCGGCCCCGGTGCGCCTTGCCCGCGGGGCGGACCCGGAGGATCGTAAGAAATCCGAGGGTGCGGCGGTCGGCGGACGATCATGGCCAAGGGGCGGAGCCACCCGGAGGTGCATCATGACGTTCGTCCAGCTCATCGAGTGCAGGACCGACAAGGTCGACGACCTGAACCGGCTGATGGACAGCTGGATCGAGCAGACCCGCGGCCGCCGCACGGCCACCCACTCCATGGTCGGCGCCGACCGCTCGGACGCCCGGCACGTCGTCGAGATCGTCGAGTTCCCCTCCTACGAGGAGGCGATGCAGAACTCGAAACTCCCCGAGACCGACCGGATCTTCCACGAGATGGTCGCGCTCTGCGACGAGCCGCCCACCTTCACCGACCTCGACATCGTCCGCGACGACCAGCTCAACAAGGCCGCCGTCCGACAGCTGATGCAGCGGATGTCCGCCGGCGACCTCACGGTCTTCGACGAACTCCTCACCGAGGACTACCACGACCACGACATCGCCGACGAGACGGACGCGATGGGACGGGAGGCCATCCGGGCGAAGTGCGCCGGCTACCTGGAGGCCTTCGACATGAACTTCACCATCGACGGCCAGATGGCCGACGGCGACCGGGTCGCCACCATGTGGAGCTTCAGCGGCATGCACAAGGGCGACTTCATGGGCCTGCCCGCCACCCACAAGCGGGTCGAGATGACGGGCATGACCGTCTTCCGCTTCCGCGAGGGGATGATCTGCGAGGGCTGGTGGAACTGGGACAACATGGCCATGATGCGCCAGCTCGGCCTCCTCCGGATGTGAGGCCGGCTCCCCGGGAGGAAGCACCCCCGAGGGGCACCCCAGGGGGCAGCGCCCCCACGCAGCCCTGGTGTCGCCGCTCCCCGTCAGCGCAGATGGCCCGTCAACCTGGGGCCGTGCTGGCGGTTGCTGATCGTCATCGTGCAGGTCGCGTCCCGCATGCCCTGCTTGTAGTACTGCAGGTACGGCCCCAGCGGGAAGCCGTAGTACGGCCCGCCGCCGCCCTGCCGCTGCTGCCGCTCGGCGAGCGGCGCCGCGCACAGCTCCCGCATCGCCCGCCCGATCTGCACGTCGCTGGTGAGCCCCTCGGGGAGCAGGACGTCGGCGATCGCCTCGCCGTCGTGCTGCTGCTCGCAGGGCCGCTCCTCGGCGCGCGTGATCACCTCGCTGAGCTGCGGGTGGTCGAAGCACGTCCCGGGGGTGAACCACGGGTACGGCAGGTTCTTCACGGGGCTCGGCGACGGGCCGGGCGGGGCGCTGCTCGGGGCCGGCGGGGGAGGGGCCGCCCGGTGGCCGCCGTCCGGCCACAGCACCACGGCCAGCACGACCGCCAGCACCACTGCGGCGACCACCGCCACGGCCGCCCGCCTGCGCCCCTGCTCCACCCCGACCCCCCTCGGCTCTCCGCCCATTCTGGCCCGCCGCCGGGCCGGCCGTCAGCGGATCACCGCTACTCGCCGCCGTGGTCCTCCATCGCCGCGAGGTACCGCTCCACGGTCTCGACCTTGGCGGTCAGCCCGCCGCTCACCCCGACCCGGTCGTCGATCTTGATCACGGTGCTGACCCGGTTGCTGTAGGCCTTCACCGCCTCGATCGCCGCCCGCACCACCGGCATCACCTCGTCCCACTCGCCCTCGACGCTGGTGAACATCGCGTCCGTCCGGTTGGGCAGCCCGCTGTCGCGGACCACCTTCACGGCCGCGGCCACCGCTTCGCCGACGTCCTCGCCCACGCCCAGCGGCGTGACGGAGAAGGCCACGATCATCCCGTCCTCGGTTCCCGGCCCGTGTCGGGCCCGTCGTCTGCTGCTCCGGCATCGGTCGCGGCCGGCCCGGCGGCGATGGGTACGCTGGGGGCGGCACGACCCGTACAAGGGGTCAACTTCTCATGCGAGTCGGAATCATCGGGCACGAACGCCTCTCGGACCTGACCGAGATGCTCGTCCGGGGCGAACTCTGGCAACTCGTCACCGCGCACGGCGCCTACGACCTGGTCGGCGTCGGCCGGCTGCGGCCCGGGCCGGACACCTGGTTCGCGCAGTCCGTCCTCGACCACGGCGGACGGATCGAGGTGGTGCTGTCCGCGGCGGAGGCCAGGGCGGGCGCCTTCACCGGGGCGGGCTGCCGCGACACCCGCCGCCGGCTGCTGAACGCGGCGAACGCCGTGCACCGGCTGGCCCCGGCCGAGTCCGGCGGGCCCGGCGAGGAGACCGGCCACGCCCTGGTCGGCATGGTGGACGAGCTGATCGCGGTCTGGGACGGCCGCCCCGGCAGCGAGCCGGCCCGGGTGGTCGCGCAGGCCCGCCGGGCGGGCCTGGACGTCCGGGTGGTCTGGCCGGACGGCTGCGAGAGCCCCGGCACCGGCTGACCGCCCGCGGCCGGCGCCCCGGAGGGACCGCAGGGCGACCACTCCTGACCACTCCCCGAACACCGATCACCGCGCCGGGCCGGAGCTGCGAGAATGGTCCGCATGTCCACCACTCCCGCAGCCCCCGGCAGCACCGCCCTGGACGCCGCCGTCGCCGCCCGGCTCAAGCGCACCGCCGACGGCCTGCTCCCCGCCATCGCGCAGCAGTACGACACCGGCGAGGTGCTGATGCTGGGTTGGATGGACGACGAGGCGCTGCACCGCACCCTGACGACCGGCCGCTGCACCTACTGGAGCCGCAGCCGCAGCGAGTACTGGGTGAAGGGCGACACCTCCGGCCACGTCCAGCGGGTGGTCTCCGTCGCGCTGGACTGCGACGGCGACACCCTGCTGGTGAAGGTCGACCAGACCGGCGCGGCCTGCCACACGGGCGACCGCACCTGCTTCGACGCCGACGTCCTGCCCGTCGCCTAGCCCTTCCCGGCCCAGGCGCTCCCGGCGCCCGCACGACCAGTCAGCAGCCCGCCCCTCCTCCTCCGAACGGTGCCCGCTCCCATGGATCTCGAGGTCTTCCGCAAGCTCGCCGCCGACACCCGGGTCATCCCCGTCACCCGCAGGCTCCTCGCGGACGGCCTCACCCCGATCGGGCTGTACCGCAGCCTCGCCGGCGAGCGGCCCGGCACCTTCCTGCTGGAGTCCGCCGAGCAGGGCCGGAGCTGGTCCCGGTACTCCTTCGTCGGCGTCCGCAGCGCCGCCACCCTCACCGCCGGCCCGGACGGCAACGCCCGCTGGCACGGCACCCCGCCGGTCGGCATCCCCACCGCCGGCGACCCGCTGGAGGTCCTGCGCGCCGCCCTCGCCGCCCTGCACACCCCGCGGCACACCGACGACGGCCTGCCGCCGCTCACCGGCGGCATGGTCGGCTACCTCGGCTACGACGTCGTCCGCCGGCTGGAGAAGCTGCCGAACCTCACCCCGGACGACCTGGAGCTCCCCGAGCTCACCCTGTTGCTCGCCACCGACCTCGCCGTCCTCGACCACGTCGACGGCACCGTGCTGCTGATCGCGAACGCGGTCAACCACAACGACCTGGCGAGCGGCGTGGACGAGGCGTACGCCGACGCGGTCGCCCGCCTCGACGCCATGGAGGCCGACCTGCTGAAGCCGGTCGACCCGGGCCTGGCCACCTTCACCCCGACCGCCGCCGAGGCGCACTCGCCGTTCGGCGGCGCGCCGTACCGGGCGGCCGTCGAGACGATCAAGGAGCGGATCCGGGCCGGCGAGGCCTTCCAGGTGGTGCCCTCGCAGCGCTTCGAGGCGCCCTGCCCGGCCTCCGCGCTCGACGTGTACCGGGTGCTGCGCACCACCAACCCCAGCCCCTACATGTACCTCTTCCGCTTCCCCGGGCCGGACGGCACCGCCGAGGGAGGCTTCGACGTGGTCGGCTCCAGCCCGGAGGCACTGGTCAAGGTCAGCGGCGGCGAGGCGATGGTGCACCCGATCGCCGGCACCCGGCACCGCGGCGCCACCCCGCACGAGGACGCCGAGCTCGCCGCCGAGCTGCTCGCCGACCCCAAGGAGCGCGCCGAACACCTGATGCTGGTCGACCTCGGCCGCAACGACCTCGGCCGGGTCTGCGAGCCGGGCAGCGTCGAGGTCGTCGACTTCATGTCGGTCGAGCGCTACAGCCACGTCATGCACATCGTCTCCACCGTCACCGGCCGGGTCGCCGAGGGACGGACGGCCTTCGACGTGCTCACCGCCTGCTTCCCCGCCGGCACCCTCTCCGGCGCCCCCAAGCCGCGCGCCATGCAGATCATCGAGGAGCTGGAGCCCACCCGCCGCGGCCTGTACGGCGGCTGCGTCGGCTACCTGGACTTCGCCGGCGACTCGGACACCGCGATCGCGATCCGCACCGCCGTGCTCCGCGACGGCACCGCCTACGTGCAGGCCGGCGCCGGCGTGGTCGCGGACTCCGACCCGCACTCCGAGGACACCGAGTGCCGCAACAAGGCGGCGGCCGTGCTGCGCGCCGTGGCCACCGCCAACACCCTGCGACCGCCGGTATCGTGAGGTGGTCGATCCCGCGGAGGGAGGCACCGCCATGACCGCCACCGCCGTGACCGTGCCCGCCGCGTCCGCGCCGGCCGGGCCGCGGACGGGAGGGCCGTCGTGAGCCCCCGCGGTGCGGCCCGCCGGGCGATCGTCCTCGACGCCGCCCGGCAGGTCGAGGACCAGCTGGCGGGCCGCGGCCGCGCCGTCCCCGACGCGGCACTGGACCTCCCCGCCGCCCGCCCCGGCCGCGCCCCCGACCTGGTGGTGGTCGCCGACGGGGCGCGGCCCGACGGCCGCGGCCACTGGGCCTGGCCGGACCTCGAAGCGGTGCTGGAGGTCGTCCCGGCGGCGGGCCCGCACGGCGGCCTCGTCGAACGGCTGCGCCGGTACGCCGGGCACGGCGTCCCGGTGTACGTGGTGGTGGACCCGGCCGAGGGCGTCTGCACCGTGCACTCCGACCCGCAGCCCGCCGGCGCCTACCACCTGGCCGAGCGGGTGCCGTTCGGCGAGGACCTGCCCGTGCAGCTGCCCGGGCGGACACTGGTCGTCGCCACCGGCGGCTTCCCCCGCGAACCGGCGTAAGGCGTGTCCCCACGCGGCCCCTTGCGGTGCATCTGAGCCCCCGTACCGGGACCCGGGCGTCCGGCCCGTGCGGGCCGTCGGCGACACTGGTCGGGTGAGTTCTCCCGCACCGAAGACCGACCGCCGCTCGCTCGTCCTGATGCTGCTGCTGACCGCGGTCGGCGCCCTGCTCGTCCTGACCTCCGTCGGCCGGACCTGGGCCGAGGGCGTGGTCGCCGGGACGGCGGGCGGCCGCCTGGCGGTCAGCGCCACCGGTTCCCGGCTGACCGGTCTGCCCACCGGGCTCGCCCTGACCGGGCTGGCCGCGGCCGTCGCGGTCTTCGCCGTGCGCGGCGCCGCCCGGACGGCGGTCGGCGTGCTCGCCGTGCTGGCCGGTCTCGGCGTGGTCGCCGGTGCGGTGATCGGCGTCACCGACACCGCCGGGCTGGACGCCGAGGCCGCCGGGCGCCTCGCGCTGGCCGGCGCCCGGGCCGAGCAGATCAGCCGGACCCCCTGGCCCTGGGTGGCCGCCGCCGGCGGTGTGCTGCTGGCCGTCGCCGGGCTGCTGACCGTCCGCTCCGGCCGCGGCTGGCCGGCGATGGGCGCCCGCTACGAGGCCCCGACCGCGAAGGCGGCCGCCAGGCCGCGGCCCACCGACCGGTCCGCGGAGCTGTGGAAGGCCCTCGACCGTGGCGAAGATCCCACCGACTGACCCGGGGCCCGCCTTGGGGACGGGCGTGAGGGCCCGGCACAATGGAAGGGTCAACCCGTCGAGCGCCCCGAGGTGCCCGGCCGGGATCCGGAGAACAAGGAGCACCAGCAGATGTCGGCAGCAGCGCACGGCCACACTCCCGCCGCCTGGACCGGCGTGACCATCGCTTTCATCGGTTTCACGGTCAGCGGCGTCGCCATGATCATCCCCAACGTGCTGCTCGTCGTGGTCGGCCTGGTGATCGTGGTGGCCGCCGGCGTGGTCGGCAAGGCGATGTCGATGGCCGGCATGGGCAAGCAGCCCAGCACCAACTTCGCCCCCGCCGCCGCCCCGGCCGCCGAGGAGCGCACCCCCGTCAGCGCCGCCTGACACCTGCGCCGCAGCGCCGCGCCCCCGGTCACCCGTCGTGACCGGGGGCGCGCGCACGTCCGGCACGCCACGGTCACCGCGCGGCCCTGCGCCGTACGCGGCGGCCGGGGGAGGAGAATCGGCGGCGTGAACGCTCCCGTCCTCCCCGTGCCGCTCGGCCGCCGGCTGGCCCGCCCGCTGGCTGCGCTGGTGGCCGTCGGGCTGCCCACCGCGTACGTCGCCGCCGTCGACCCCAATGCGCCGGGCCACTACCCGACCTGCCCGGTGCTGCAGGCCACCGGCTGGTTCTGCCCGGGCTGCGGCGGCCTGCGCTGCGTGCACGCGCTGACCCACGGCGACCTGAACGCGGCCGGCCACGACAACCTGCTGGTCATGGTGCTGGCCGTGGCCGCCGCGGTGTTCTGGCTCCGCTGGCTGTGGTCCGCCGTCACCGGCGGCGCACCGCCGAGGTTCGTCGTCACCCTTCCGCAGACGGTGCTGCTGGCCGTGGCACTGGTGGTCTTCACCGTGCTGCGCAACCTGCCCGCCGGCGCCGGCCTGGCACCGCCACTGGTCTGACCTGGCCGTCCCGTGCTGTCGGCGCCGTCCGGCCCGCCCGCCGTCCGGCCCGCCCGCCCGCCGCCAGGCGGTCCGCTCCGCGAGACGCGCGCCGGGCGGATGCGCCTTGCGCCCCCTGCGCCCGATACCATCGAAGGGCCAACGGGGGCGCGTCTGCACACCATCCTCACCGGTTCGTGCGAAACGCCCCCGAGGTTTTGACCGCACAGCCAGGCCGGGCGGGTCCGGAGTCCTCCGCACCTCCCGGCACCCAGCCATAAGACGACATGGGGGCGCTCGCGTGAGTGTGCTCGACGAGATCATCGACGGGGTCCGTGAGGACCTCGCCGAGCGACAGGCCCAGGTGTCCCTGGACGAGCTCAAGGAGCTCGCCGCCAAGGCACCGGTGGCCAAGGACGGCGTGGCCGCGCTGCGCGGCGACGGCGTCCGGGTGATCTGCGAGGTCAAGCGCTCCAGCCCCTCCAAGGGCGCACTGGCGGCCATCGCCGATCCCGCCGCCCTGGCGCTGGACTACGCGGCCGGCGGCGCCGCCGCGATCAGCGTGCTGACCGAGCAGCGCCGCTTCGGCGGCTCCCTCGCGGACCTCGACGCGGTCCGTGCCGCGGTCGACACCCCGCTGCTCCGCAAGGACTTCATCGTCACCGCGTACCAGCTGTGGGAGGCCCGCGCGCACGGCGCCGACCTCGCGCTGCTGATCGTCGCGGCCCTGGACCAGCCGGCCCTGGTCTCGCTCGTCGAGCGGGCCGAGTCGATCGGGCTCACCCCGCTGGTCGAGGTGCACGACGAGGAGGAGATCGCCCGCGCGGTGGACGCCGGAGCGAAGATCATCGGTGTGAACGCCCGCAACCTCAAGACCCTCGAGGTGGACCGCAACACCTTCGGCAACGTGGTCGACGCGATCCCGGCCGGGATCGTCAAGGTCGCCGAGTCCGGTGTCCGCGGCCCGCTCGACGTCATCCAGTACGCCAACCTCGGCGCCGACGCGGTGCTGGTCGGCGAGTCCCTGGTGACCGGCGGGGACCCGAAGGCCGCGGTGGCCGACCTGGTCGCCGCCGGCGCCCACCCGGCCCTCCGCCACAAGGGCTGACCGCTGCCGTGAAACTCGCCTCCCGCCTCGCCCCCGGCTGCCGCCCGCGCGGCTGCCGCGCGCCCGCACGCCGGGTGCTGGGGCGGCGGGTGCGCTACGTGATCGGCTGCGAGCCCGGCCAGGTGCCGGGCCGTCGATGGCGCAGGACGCACGGCCGCTGAGCGGCCGTCCCTCCTGTCATCCCATCGACCCAGAAGGACGCTTCACCATGTCCGAGAAGGACTACCTGCCGGGCGCCCACGTCCCGGACGCGCGCGGCTACTTCGGCGCCTACGGCGGCCGTTTCATCCCGGAGGCGCTGGTCGCCGCCGTCGAGCAGGTCGCCGAGGAGTACGAGAAGGCCAAGACCGACCCGGCCTTCGCCGCCGAGCTCGACGCGCTGCTCAAGGACTACACCGGCCGGCCCAGCCCGCTGACCGACGTCCGGCGGTTCTCCGCCGAGGCCGGCGGCGCGCGCATCCTGCTCAAGCGCGAGGACCTGAACCACACCGGCTCGCACAAGATCAACAACGTGCTGGGCCAGGCCCTGCTCACCCGGCGGATGGGCAAGACCCGGATCATCGCCGAGACCGGCGCCGGCCAGCACGGCGTGGCCACCGCCACCGCCTGCGCGCTGTTCGGCTTCGACTGCACCATCTACATGGGCGAGGTCGACACCCGGCGCCAGGCGCTGAACGTCGCCCGGATGCGGATGCTCGGCGCCGAGGTCGTCGCCGTGAAGTCCGGCAGCCGCACCCTCAAGGACGCCATCAACGAGGCGTTCCGCGACTGGGTCGCCAACGTCGACTCCACCCACTACCTGTTCGGCACCGTCGCCGGTCCGCACCCCTTCCCGATGATGGTCCGCGACTTCCACCGGGTGATCGGCGTCGAGGCCCGCGAGCAGGTCCTGGAGCGCACCGGCCGACTGCCCGACGCGGTCGTCGCCTGCGTCGGCGGCGGCTCCAACGCGATGGGCATCTTCCACGAGTTCATCCCGGACGCCGGTGTCCGCCTGATCGGCTGCGAGGCGGCCGGCGAGGGCGCCGACACCCCGCGTCACGCCGCCACCCTCACCAAGGGCGACCCCGGCGTGCTGCACGGCTCGCGCACCTACGTCCTGCAGGACGAGGACGGCCAGACCATCGAGTCGCACTCCATCTCGGCCGGCCTGGACTACCCCGGCGTCGGCCCCGAGCACGCCTGGCTCAAGGACACCGGCCGCGCCGAGTACCGCCCGGTCACCGACGACGCCGCCATGCAGGCGCTGCGCCTGCTGTCCCGCACCGAGGGCATCATCCCGGCCATCGAGAGCGCCCACGCGCTGGCCGGCGCCCTGGAGCTCGGCCGCGAGCTCGGCCCGGAGGCGACGATCCTCGTCAGCCTCTCCGGCCGCGGCGACAAGGACATGCACACCGCAGCCGAGTACTTCGGCCTCTACGACCAGGCGACCACCGAGAGCGGCGAGGGCAACTGACCATGGCATCCAAGCTCAGCAGCGTCCTGGCCGCGGCCGCGGCGGAGGGCCGTGCCGCCCTGATCGGCTACCTGCCGGCCGGCTTCCCGACCGTCGACGGCGGCATCGCCGCGGTCAACGCCCTGATCGAGGGCGGCTGCGACGTCGTCGAGATCGGCCTGCCGCACTCCGACCCGGTGCTGGACGGCCCGACCATCCAGACCGCCGACGACATCGCGCTGCGCGGCGGCGTCCGGATCAAGGACGTGCTGCACACCGTCGCCGAGGTCGCCGCCGCCCACCCGGAGGCGGCCGTCCTGGTCATGACCTACTGGAACCCGGTCGACCGCTACGGCGTCGCCCGGTTCGCCGCCGACCTGGCGGCGGCCGGCGGAGCGGGCTGCATCCTGCCCGATCTGCCGGTCGAGGAGTCCGAGGAATGGCGCAAGGCAGCGGGCGAGCACGGTCTGGACACCGTGTTCGTGGTCGCCCCCAGCAGCAAGGACGCCCGCCTCGCCGAGGTCACCGCGGCCGGCTCCGGCTTCGTCTACGCCGCCGCGGTCATGGGTGTCACCGGCACCCGGGCCCGGGTCGGCAACCTCGCCGAGGACCTGGTCGCCCGCACCCGGGCCACCACCGACCTGCCGGTCTGCGTCGGCCTCGGCGTCTCCACCGCCGACCAGGCCGCCGAGGTCGCGGGCTTCGCCGACGGCGTGATCGTCGGCTCGGCCTTCGTCCAGCGCATCCTGGACGCCGACGGCGACACCGCCGCGGCGCTGGAGGCCGTGCGGGCGCTCGCCGCCGACCTCGCGGCCGGAGTCCGCCGCCGGTAGCCGCGCAGCCCGTACCGTCCGACGGCCCGTCGCCTCGCCCGAGGCGGCGGGCCGCCGGCGTTCCCGGGCGCCTCCCGGAGTGCTCCCGTCGCGCGTTCGGTTCACCCGGACGAGTGGAGAGCGGGCCCTGTGCGCATCGCGCGCGGTTGACCCGCGTTGAGCGGAGGGACGGGTTGACGGTGCCGTCCGCACTCCGTGGTTCGTGCACCCTGCAACCGCCCAGACCGTCGAGAGGCCCGCCCGTGCCGTTCCTGCACCGCGCCGTCCTGATCCGTGCGGCGGCCGCCGCCCTCGCGCTGGGCGCGGCCCTCGCGGTGCAGACCTCGGCGGGGCAGGCGCTGGCCAGGCGCGGTGCCGAACAGGCCGACCGGGACGCCCGGGCCTGCACCACCGCCGCGGCGGCCCTCGCCGAGCTCGACGGCCCGGCGGCGGGCCACCACGGCCGTCCGCCCGCCGGCCCCGACACGCCGGGCGGCCGCTGCGGCCGGACGGATCGTCAGACCCGTTAGAACAAGACGGACATCAGCAGCGAAAATCTCACCCTTTCGGCTTAATTCGCTAATGCGGAGGAACCGTACCTCTTCCTCTACGGTTCATCCGTCAGGGGCCGCTCGCCGCGGCCCGCCGCACCGAGTCCGTACAGCGCCGCACCGAGTCCGCGCGGCGCCGCGCGGAGCCGCACATGCCCAGGGGGAGAGCCATGGCCAGTCCGCAGACGATCCGGCCGCACGCCGACGGAGGGCTCCGCCGGCTGCTCTCCGGGCCCGCCGCCGAATGGATCGGCCTGGCCGCCCGGCTCGGGCTCGCCGTGGTCTGGGGCTGGGCCGGGCTCGCCAAGGTCTCCGACCCGGCGGAGGCCGCCCAGGCCGTCCGCGCCTACGAGATCCTGCCCGAGTCCCTGGTCAAGCCGGTCGGCTACGGCCTGCCGTTCCTGGAGCTCGCGCTCGCCCTGCTGCTGCTGATCGGCCTCGGCACGAGGCTGGTCGCCGCGGTCTCCGCCCTGCTGCTGCTCACCTTCATCGCGGGCATCGCCTCGGCCTGGGCCCGCGGCATCTCCATCGACTGCGGCTGCTTCGGCGGCGGCGGCGCGGTCGACGCGTCCAAGACGGAGTACTTCCGGGAGATCCTCCGCGACACGGGCTTCCTGCTGCTCGCCCTCTGGCTGCTCTTCCGGCCGAGGACGAAGTTCTCCCTCGACTCCTGGCTCGCCGCCTGACGCAGACCCCCGCGCCGCCCCCGCCCGGGCGCCCGCACCCCCTGCACCCCCGACCCCGCGGACACCCCGCATCCCTTCGACGACCCGGACACGGCCTTGGAAACAGCACCCATGAGCGACAAGAACCGAGAAGGAAAGCGCACAGCCCGCGAGCGCATGCTGCAGCAGCGTGCCGCCGACGAGGCCCGTGGCCGCCGCAAGAAGCAGCTGATCGTCGCCGGCGTCGCGGTCGCGGTGATCGCCGCCGCGGTCGTCACCGGTGTGATCGTGCAGAACGAGCGCTCCACGCCGGAGACGCCGACCGCCGCCCCCACCGGCACCATCGGCGAGAAGAACCTCGTCATCCCCTCCGGCGCCGCCGACGCCCCCTCCGTGCTCACCGTCTACGAGGACCCGCGCTGCCCCGCCTGCGGCAGCTTCGAGCATGCCTTCTCCCAGACGGTCAACGAGCTGCAGGACGCGGGCAAGCTCGCCGTGAACTACCACATCGTGTCGTTCATCGACCGCTCGCTCGGCGGCAAGGGCTCCAAGTACGGCGCCAACGCCCTCGCCTGCGCGCAGGACGCCGGCAAGTTCCGTGCCTACCACGACGTCCTCTACAAGAACCAGCCGCCGGAGACCGCCGACACCTACGGCGACAAGGCGGCCCTGATCGACCTCGCCCAGCAGGTCCCCGGACTGGACACCCCGACCTTCCGGGCCTGCGTCAACGACAACAAGTACGGCGACTGGGTCTCCGCGGTCCAACAGGACTTCGACAAGTCCGGCTTCAAGTCAACGCCGACCCTGACGCTGAACGGCACCCCGATCTACCCGAAGAAGGGCGACGAGCAGATCTCCCCGGAGAACCTCGTGAAGTGGGTCGACGAGGCCAACCAGGGCAAGAAGCTCGGCACCACCGGATCGCCCGCGGCCCAGGCCACGAGCGCCGCGGCCACCCCCTGACCGGCCGCCCGACCCGGGCGCCCCGCGACCG
Organism: Kitasatospora sp. NPDC093679; assembly: GCF_040683455.1. NCBI lineage: Bacteria > Bacillati > Actinomycetota > Actinomycetes > Kitasatosporales > Streptomycetaceae > Kitasatospora > Kitasatospora sp. NPDC093679. The sequence continues at coordinate 14,354 of NZ_JBFBDW010000033.1, read as the reverse complement.
TTCGGAAGCTGTGACCCGCGCCGGTGCCGATCCGGCGGCCGGGACACGGTAGCGTCGACCCTGCCATGGATCTCGCATACATCCCGAGCCCGTCGCGGGGCGTCCTCCACCTGGGGCCGGTCCCGCTGCGCGCCTACGCGTTCTGCATCATCATCGGCGTCGTCGTCGCGGTCTGGCTCGGCAGCAAGCGCTGGGTCGCCCGGGGCGGTGCCAAGCACACCGTCGGCGACATCGCCGTCTGGGCCGTGCCCTTCGGCCTGGTCGGCGGCCGGCTGTACCACGTGATCACCGACCACCAGCTGTACTTCGGCGACGGCAAGAACCCGTGGAACGCCTTCAAGATCTGGGAGGGCGGCCTCGGCATCTGGGGCGCGATCGCGCTCGGCGCGGTCGGCGCGTGGATCGGCTGCCGCCGCCGCGGCGTGCCGCTGCCCGCCTACGCCGACGCCATCGCGCCCGGCATCGCCCTCGCCCAGGCCTTCGGCCGCTGGGGCAACTGGTTCAACCAGGAGCTGTACGGCAAGCCGACCACGCTGCCCTGGGGCCTGGAGATCCACAAGGTGGAGTCGGACGGCACCGTGATCGAGGGCGTCTTCCACCCCACCTTCCTGTACGAGTCGCTCTGGTGCGTCGGTGTGGCCCTGCTGGTGATCTGGGCCGACCGCCGCTTCACCCTCGGCCACGGCCGGGCCTTCGCCCTGTACGTCGCCGCGTACACCGTGGGCCGGTTCTGGATCGAGTACCTGCGCATCGACGAGGCGCACCACATCCTGGGCCTGCGCCTCAACGACTGGACCTCGATCGTGGTCTTCGTCGCCGCCGTGGCCTACCTGGTGGTGTCCGCGCGGCTGCGCCCCGGCCGGGAGGCGCCGGACTCCATCGACCCGGCGGCCCGCGCCGAGGCCGCCGAGGACGGTCCGTCCCGCTCCTCGGACAGCACCCGCGGCGCCGAGCGCACCGCCGCGCCGGCCGACGCCGCCCCGGAGCAGCCGGCCTGATCCCCGCCTGACCTGCCGGAACGTCCGCCCGACGGCCGCCCGCCACCCCGTGTGGAGGGCGGCCGCCGGCATGTTCGGACAGCCTTACTTTGCTGGAAAGTCGCAGGTCAACGGGCTACGTTCGAACCCGTAGAGCCCTGCGGGCAACCCTGCCCAGGCCCACGGCGACGGCGCCGTGCCCGGCTGTGCAGGGGGACGTCCGACAGGGGGGCCTGACCCGTGAGCACCGTGACACACCCGACCGCCACCGAGGAGCCGAAGCCGCGCATCCCGGAGGACGGGCACCACCGCGACGTGAACGGCGGCTGGCTGCGGCCCGCCGTCTTCGGCGCGATGGACGGCCTGGTCTCCAACCTCGCCCTGGTGAGCGGCGTGGTCGGCGGGGACGCCGGCCGCAGCGCCGTCCTCCTCACCGGTCTCGCCGGCCTCGCCGCCGGCGCCTTCTCGATGGCGGCGGGGGAGTACACCTCGGTCGCCTCCCAGCGCGAGCTGGTGGAGGCGGAGATCGAGGCCGAGCGGATCGAGCTGCGCCGCAACCCGCACGGCGAGCTCGCCGAACTCGCCCAGCTGTACGTGGCCAAGGGCGTGGAGCCGGAGCTGGCGCACGAGGTGGCCCGGCAGCTCTCCCGCGACCCCGAGAAGACCCTCGCCGTGCACGCCCGCGAGGAGCTGGGCGTCGACCCCGACGACCTGCCCTCGCCGCTGGTCGCGGCCGCCTCCTCGTTCGGCTGCTTCGCGCTGGGCGCGCTGCTGCCGCTGCTGCCGTACCTGCTGGGCGCGACGGCGCTCTGGCCGGCGCTGATCGCCTCCGCGCTGGGCCTGTTCCTGTGCGGCGCCGTGGTCGCCCGGGTGACCGCGCGCAGCTGGTGGTTCAGCGGCCTGCGGCAGCTGGCGCTGGGCGGCGCGGCCGCCGGGCTGACCTTCCTGCTGGGCCGGCTCATCGGCGGACAGCTCGGCTGACCTCGTGCGATGCCACAGCGCGCCGCATGGATATGCCGAGCAGTGCGTGACGTTCCACACATGGGTCGGTGGTCCATGCCTGTTCTACGCTCTCCGCGGCGGCTTCCGGCCCTCGATTCCATCCCGGCACTCGGTCGTACGGGATGGAATCGCAGGAGCAGTGTCCGCGCGTGCATGGCCAGGGCGTTTCGGCTCTGTTTCACCCGCGCGACCGTTGGGCACACTGGTGGAAACACGCGCACCGTTGCGCGTTGCGCCGGGCCGGTCCTACTAACCGGTAACCGCCGCTGACCTGCGGGTTATGTCCGCCATATGGACGCCTTGTTCCACTTCGCAAGATCTCCGGCATCATGTAACCTGCACGAAAATTCGCAGAGGGCCAACGTCGTCCCTTAATGCACCAAGCCCCTCCGGCCCCGGCCGGACGGTGTGCTCCCAAGCCACAAGACGACGACGGGAGAGCCGATGCTGTCTGCATCCATGCACTCCGCCAACGAGCCCGCGCAGGCCAACCGCCCGTACGCGCTCGTTCCGGATGCGCGACCTGCTGCTCAGGGCCTGTACGACCCGCGGAACGAGCACGACGCCTGCGGCGTCGGCTTCGTCGCCACGCTGACCGGCATCGCCGACCACACTGTCGTCGACCAGGCGCTGACCGTCCTGCGCAACCTGGAGCACCGCGGCGCCACCGGCGCCGAGCCGGACTCCGGCGACGGCGCGGGCATCCTGACCCAGGTCCCGGACGCCTTCCTGCGCAGCAAGGTCTCCTTCGAACTGCCGGCCGCCGGCTCCTACGCGGTGGGCATCGCCTTCCTCCCCGACGAGGACGCCGCCGACGCCGCCGCGGTCGCGGCCGTCGAGGCCGTCGCCGCCGAGGAGGGCCTGACCGTCCTCGGCTGGCGCGACGTCCCGGTCACCCCGGACCTGCTCGGCGCCACCGCCCGCTCGGTCATGCCGCGCTTCCGCCAGCTCTTCGTGTCGCACGGCGAGAAGGCCGGCATCGAGCTCGACCGGATCGCCTTCGTCGTCCGCAAGCGCTCCGAGCGCGAGGCCGGCGTCTACTTCCCGTCGCTGTCCGCCCGCACCATCGTCTACAAGGGCATGCTGACCACCGGCCAGTTGGAGCCCTTCTTCCCCGACCTGTCGGACCGGCTCTACGCCTCCGCCGTCGGCCTGGTGCACTCGCGGTTCTCGACCAACACCTTCCCGAGCTGGCCGCTCGCCCACCCGTACCGCTTCGTCGCGCACAACGGCGAGATCAACACGGTCAAGGGCAACCGGAACTGGATGACCGCCCGCGAGTCCCAGCTCGCCACCGACCTCATCCCCGCGAACGCCGACGGCCGGGGCCTGGAGCGGATCTTCCCGATCTGCACCCCGGACCACTCCGACTCGGCCTCCTTCGACGAGGTCCTGGAGCTGCTCCACCTCGGCGGCCGCTCGCTGCCGCACGCGGTGCTGATGATGATCCCGGAGGCGTGGGAGAACCACGCCACCATGGAGCCGGCCCGCCGCGCCTTCTACCAGTACCACTCCAACCTGATGGAGCCCTGGGACGGCCCGGCCTGCGTCACCTTCACCGACGGCACCCAGGTCGGCGCGGTCCTCGACCGCAACGGCCTGCGCCCCGCCCGCTACTGGATCACCGAGGACGGCCTCGTCGTCCTCTCCTCCGAGGTCGGCGTGCTCGACATCGAGCAGGAGCGGGTCGTCAAGAAGGGCCGCCTGCAGCCCGGCAAGATGTTCCTGGTCGACACGGCCGAGGGCCGCATCGTCGAGGACGAGGAGATCAAGTCCGCCCTCGCCGGCGAGCACCCCTACGAGGAGTGGGTCGCCGCCGGGCAGATCCAGCTCGCCAAGCTCCCCGAGCGCGAGCACATCGCCCACACCCACGCCTCGGTGACCCGCCGTCAGCAGACCTTCGGCTACACCGAGGAGGAGCTGCGCGTCATCCTGGCGCCGATGGCCAAGACCGGTGGCGAGGCGCTCGGCTCGATGGGCACCGACTCGCCGATCGCCGCGCTCTCCGAGAAGCCGCGCCTGCTGTTCGACTACTTCGTGCAGCTCTTCGCGCAGGTCACCAACCCGCCGCTGGACGCCATCCGCGAGGAGCTCGTCACCTCGCTGCTGAGCAACCTCGGCCCCGAGGGCAACCTGCTCGACGCGCAGCCCTCGCACTGCCGCTCCGTCGGCATCACCTTCCCGGTGATCGACAACGACGAGCTGGCCAAGCTGATCCACATCAACGCCGACGGCGACCAGCCCGGACTGAAGGCCGTCACGCTGTCCGGCCTGTACAAGGTGTCGACCGGCGGCGCCGGCCTCGCCACCCGCCTGGCCGAGATCGCCGCCGAGGCCGACGCCGCGATCGCCGACGGCGCCCGCATCGTCGTCCTCTCCGACCGCCACTCGGACGCCGAGCACGCGCCGATCCCGTCGCTGCTGCTCACCTCCGCGATCCACCACCACCTGATCCGCACCAAGCAGCGCACCCAGGTGTCCCTGATCGTCGAGGCCGGCGACGTCCGCGAGGTGCACCACGTCGCGCTGCTGATCGGCTACGGCGCCGGCGCGGTCAACCCGTACCTGGCGATGGAGTCCGTCGAGGACCTGGTCGCGCAGGGCGTCTTCATCCAGGGCGTCGAGCCCGAGAAGGCCATCAAGAACCTGATCAAGGCGCTCGGCAAGGGCGTGCTCAAGGTCATGTCGAAGATGGGCATCTCCACCGTGGCCTCGTACCGCGGCGCCCAGGTCTTCGAGGCGATCGGCCTCTCCCAGGAGCTGGTCGACGGCTACTTCGCCGGCACCACCACCAAGCTCGGCGGCATCGGCCTGGACGAGATCGCCAAGGAGACCGCTGCCCGCCACGCCAAGGCGTACCCGGCCTCCGGCATCCCGGCCGCGCACCGCGCGCTGGAGATCGGCGGCGAGTACCAGTGGCGCCGCGAGGGCGAGCCGCACCTGTTCGACCCGGACACCGTCTTCCGCCTGCAGCACTCCACCCGCAACAAGCGGTACGACATCTTCAAGCAGTACACCTCCCGGGTGAACGAGCAGTCCGAGCGCCTGATGACGCTGCGCGGCCTGTTCAAGCTGGACGCCAAGGACCGCACCCCGATCCCGATCGACGAGGTCGAGCCGGTCTCCGAGATCGTCAAGCGCTTCTCCACCGGCGCCATGTCGTACGGCTCCATCTCGCGCGAGGCGCACGAGACCCTCGCCATCGCGATGAACCGCCTCGGCGGCAAGTCCAACACCGGTGAGGGCGGCGAGGACCCGGACCGCCTGTACGACCCGGAGCGCCGCTCCGCGATCAAGCAGGTCGCCTCCGGCCGCTTCGGCGTCACCAGCGAGTACCTGGTCAACGCGGACGACATCCAGATCAAGATGGCCCAGGGCGCCAAGCCCGGCGAGGGCGGCCAGCTGCCCGGCCACAAGGTGTACCCGTGGGTCGCCAGCACCCGGCACTCCACCCCGGGCGTCGGCCTGATCTCCCCGCCGCCGCACCACGACATCTACTCCATCGAGGATCTGGCCCAGCTGATCCACGACCTCAAGAACGCCAACCCCGAGGCCCGCATCCACGTGAAGCTGGTCTCCGAGGTCGGCGTCGGCACCGTCGCCGCGGGCGTCTCCAAGGCGCACGCCGACGTGGTGCTGGTCTCCGGCCACGACGGCGGCACCGGCGCCTCGCCGCTGACCTCGCTCAAGCACGCGGGCGGCCCCTGGGAGCTCGGCCTCGCCGAGACCCAGCAGACCCTGCTGCTGAACGGTCTGCGCGACCGCATCGTCGTGCAGACCGACGGCCAGCTGAAGACCGGCCGCGACGTCGTCATCGCCGCCCTGCTGGGCGCCGAGGAGTTCGGCTTCGCGACCGCCCCGCTGGTGGTCTCCGGCTGCATCATGATGCGCGTCTGCCACCTGGACACCTGCCCGGTCGGCGTCGCCACCCAGAACCCCGTGCTGCGCGACCGCTTCTCCGGCAAGCCGGAGTTCGTGGTGAACTTCTTCGAGTTCATCGCGGAGGAGGTCCGCGAGATCCTCGCCGAGCTGGGCTTCCGCTCGATCGAGGAGGCCGTCGGCCACGCCGAGCACATCGACGCGGCGGACGCGATCGGCCACTGGAAGGCCGCCGGCCTCGACCTGGCGCCGCTGTTCCACGTGCCCGAGCTGCCGGAGGGCGCGGCCCTGCACAACACCACCGTGCAGGACCACTCGCTCGACAAGGCCCTCGACAACCAGCTCATCGAGCTGGCCGAGGACGCCCTGGAGCGCGGCGAGGCCGTCCGGATCCAGCTGCCGATCCGCAACGTCAACCGCACGGTCGGCACCATGCTCGGCCACCGGGTGACCAAGAAGTACCGCGGCGAGGGCCTGCCCGAGGGCACCATCGACGTGACCTTCACCGGCTCCGCCGGCCAGTCGTTCGGCGCCTTCGTGCCGAAGGGCGTGACCCTGCGCCTGGAGGGCGACGCCAACGACTACGTCGGCAAGGGCCTGTCCGGCGGCGTCATCGTCGTCCGCCCGGCCCGCGACGCCGCGGCCATCGGCGCCGACGCGCAGAACCACGTCATCGCCGGCAACACCATCGGCTACGGCGCCACGGGCGGCCGCGTCCACCTGCGCGGCAAGGCCGGCGAGCGCTTCGCCGTCCGCAACTCCGGTGCCACCCTGGTCGTCGAGGGCGTGGGAGACCACGGCCTCGAGTACATGACCGGCGGCCGGGTCGTGATCCTCGGCGAGACCGGGCGCAACCTGGCGGCGGGCATGTCCGGCGGCATCGCGTTCGTCCTGGACCTGCGCCCGGCCAACGTCAACGGCGGCATGGTCGGCATCGAGGCCCCCGACGCCAAGGACCGCGACTGGCTGCGCGAGACCGTGCAGCAGCACTACGAGGAGACCGGCTCCACCGTGGCCGCCGAGCTCCTCGCCGACTGGGGCAGCGGCGTCTCCCGCTTCTCCAAGATCATGCCCACCGACTACAAGGCTGTGCTCGCCGCCAAGGATGCCGCTGAGCGCGACGGGCTCTCCGAGTCCGAGACCACTCGCAAGATGATGGAGGCGGCACATGGCTGACCCGAAGGGCTTCCTGACCACCCCGAAGCAGCTGGCCGAGCGCCGTCCCGTGGACGTCCGTCTGCGGGACTGGAACGAGGTCTACGTCGAGCGCAGCCTCCTGCCGATCATCACCAAGCAGGCCGGCCGCTGCATGGACTGCGGCATCCCGTTCTGCCACAACGGCTGCCCGCTCGGGAACCTCATCCCCGAGTGGAACGACCTGGCCTACCGGGACGACTGGACGGGCGCCATCGAGCGCCTGCACGCCACCAACAACTTCCCGGAGTTCACCGGCCGCCTCTGCCCGGCGCCCTGTGAGTCGGCGTGCGTCCTCGGCATCAACCAGGACGCGGTGACCATCAAGAACGTCGAGGTCACCATCATCGACAAGGCCTGGGACCGCGGCGGCGTCACCCCGCAGGTCCCGGAGCGCCTGTCCGGCAAGACCGTGGCCGTCGTCGGCTCCGGCCCGGCCGGCCTGGCCGCCGCCCAGCAGCTCACCCGGGCCGGCCACACCGTGGTCGTGTACGAGCGCGCCGACCGCATCGGCGGCCTGCTGCGCTACGGCATCCCCGAGTTCAAGATGGAGAAGCGGCACATCAACCGCCGCATCGAGCAGATGCGCGCGGAGGGCACCCGCTTCCGCACCGGCGTCCACGTCGGCGAGGACATCACCGGCCAGCAGCTGCGCGAGCGCTTCGACGCGGTCGTCGTCGCGGCCGGCGCCACCACCGCCCGCGACCTGCCCGTCCCGGGCCGGGAGCTGGCCGGCATCCACCAGGCCATGGAGTACCTGCCGCTCGCCAACAAGGTGCAGGAGGGCGACTACGTCGACTCCCCGATCAGCGCCAAGGGCAAGCACGTGGTCGTCATCGGCGGCGGCGACACCGGCGCGGACTGCGTCGGCACCGCCCACCGCCAGGGCGCGGCCTCGGTCACCCAGCTGGAGATCATGCCGCGCCCCGGCGAGGAGCGCCCCGGCCACCAGCCCTGGCCGACCATGCCGATGACCTACAAGGTCACCTCCGCGCACGAGGAGGGCGGCGAGCGGATCTACTCCGTCTCCACCACCCACTTCAGCGGCGACGAGGACGGCAACGTCCAGCAGCTCCACCTCGTCGAGGTCGAGTTCAAGGACGGCAAGTTCGAGCAGGTGCCCGGCAGCGAGCGCGCCATCCCGGCCCAGCTCGTCACCCTGGCCATGGGCTTCACCGGCACCGACGTCAAGAACGGCCTGGTCGAGCAGCTCGGCGTCGAGCTGGACGCCCGCGGCAACGTCGCCCGTGACGGCAAGTTCGCCACCAACGTCGAGGGCGTGTACGTTTGCGGTGACGCGGGCCGCGGCCAGTCGCTCATCGTCTGGGCGATCGCCGAGGGCCGCTCCGCCGCAGCCGCGGTGGACAAGTACCTCGGCGGCAAGACCCCGCTGCCCGCCCCGATCCGCCCGACGGACCGCCCCCTGGTGGTCTGACACCCCGCACGACCGGAGACAACTCCGGCTGCAGTAACACCGCGACCCGCCAGAGCCGCCGGGACCCTGCGGTTGCAGCGCCTGCCCACTCCCCGACCAGTTGGGGGCAGGCGCTGCCTGCTGTTCCGGCCCGTCCGCCGCCCGTCGTCGGCATGCCGACGGCCCGCACCGGGCGTGCACTCCACGACTTTCCTGGCAATCGGCTGGGAGCGGCGCGGTGCGCCCTTCCGGCTGTCCGACCCTGGTGGCAGACTGCGCCCGACGGGCAACTGCCCCACCGGACACGGAGGTCGGCGCGATGAGCATGCTCCACACGGGCGGCGGGGTGACCGCGCACCGGCTGCTGCTGGGCTCCCAGCTGCGGCGGCTGCGCGAGGCCCGCGGCGTGACCCGCGAGGAGGCCGGCTACTCGATCCGCGCGTCCGAGTCGAAGATCAGCCGGATGGAGCTCGGCCGGGTCGGCTTCAAGGAGCGCGACGTCGCCGACCTGCTCACCCTCTACGGCCTCGACCGGGGCGAGGAGCGCGCCACCCTGCTCGGCCTCGTCGCCGAGGCCAACGCCGTCTCCTGGTGGCACGGTTACGAGGACGTCGTCCCGACCTGGTTCCAGACCTACCTAGGCCTGGAGGAGGCCGCCGCCTCGATCGCCAGCTACGAGATCCAGTTCGTCCCCGGGCTGCTGCAGACCGAGGAGTACGCCCGCGCCGTCGTCCTGCTCGGCCGGCACCACGCCACCGCGCAGGAGGTCGACCGCCGGGTCGCCGTCCGGATGCGCCGCCAGCAACTGCTCGCCGGCGGCCGCACCCCCGCCCTGCACGCCGTCATCGACGAGGCCGCCCTGCGCCGCCCCTGCGGCGGACCGGAGGTGATGCGCGGCCAGCTCCGGCACCTCGTCGAGGCCGCCGCCCGCCCCGAGGTCACCCTGCAGGTGGTGCCGCTCGGCACCGACCTGCCCGGCGCCGAGGCCGGCGCGTTCTCCGTCCTCGGCTTCACCGAGTCCGAACTGCCCGACGTCGTCTACCTGGAGCAGTTCACCAGCGCCCTCTACCTGGACCGGCCGGCCGAGGTCGCCGAGTACGCCGCGGCATTGCGCCGGCTCAGCGAGGCCAGCCTGTCCCCCGAGCGTTCACTGACCCTTATCCGCTCCGTTCTCCAGGACATCTGATCGTCGGTCAGTAGGATGAGGTTCCGTCAAATCCGGTCACGAGGGCGGACCTCACCGAAAGGCAGCGGATGTCTCACTTCACGGAACTGTCGCAGCAGTACATCGACGGCCAGTGGCGCCCCGGCAGCGGCTCGTGGGACATCGTCGACATCAACCCCTACGACGGCGAGAAGCTCGCCGCCATCACCGTCGCCACCGCCGACGAGGTCGACCAGGCGTACCGGGCCGCCCAGCGCGCCCAGCGCACCTGGGCCGCCACCAACCCGTACACCCGCCGCCTCGTCTTCGAACGCGCCCTGCGCCTCATCGAGGAGCGCGAGCAGGAGATCACCGACACGATCATCGCCGAGCTCGGCGGCACCCGCCTCAAGGCGGCCTTCGAGATCTCCCTCTCCAAGGACATGCTCCGCGAGTGCATGCAGCTCTCGCTGCGCGCCGAGGGCCGCATCCTGCCCTCCCCGGTCGACGGCAAGGAGAACCGGCTCTACCGCCTGCCGGTCGGCGTCGTCGGCGTCATCAGCCCGTTCAACTTCCCGCTGTTCCTCTCCCTCAAGGCCGTCGCCCCCGCCCTCGCCCTCGGCAACGGCGTCGTCCTCAAGCCCCACCAGGACGCCCCGATCACCGGCGGCACCCTGATCGCCAAGCTCTTCGAGGACGCCGGCCTGCCCGCCGGCCTGCTCAACGTCGTCCTCACCGACATCGCCGAGATCGGCGACGCCTTCATCGAGCACCCCGTCCCCAAGGTCATCGCCTTCACCGGCTCCGACGCCGTCGGCCGGCACGTCGCCACCGTCGCCGCCTCCCACTTCAAGCGCACCGTCCTCGAACTCGGCGGCAACAGCGCCCTCGTCGTCCTCGACGACGCCGACCTCGACTACGCCGTCGACGCCGCCGTCTTCAGCCGCTTCGCCCACCAGGGCCAGGTCTGCATGGCCGCCAACCGCGTCCTCGTCGACCGCTCCGTCCTCGACGAGTTCACCGCCAGGTTCGTCGCCAAGATCCGCACCCTCACCGTCGGCGACCCCCAGGACCCGGCCACCGACATCGGCCCGCTCATCAACTCCACCCAGGCCGACGCCATCACCGCCCAGGTCGACGAGGCCGTCGCCGGCGGCGCCGAGGTCCTGCTCCGCGGCACCACCGTCGGCACCCTGATGGACCCGGTCGTCCTCACCGGCGTCCCGCACGACGCCCCCGTGCTGCGCCGCGAGATCTTCGGCCCGGTCGTCGTCGTGGTGCCCTTCGACGGCGACGACCAGGCCGTCGAGATCGCCAACGACACCCCGTTCGGCCTCAGCGGAGCCGTCCACACCGGCGACATCGAGCGCGGCGTCCGCTTCGCCCGGCGGATCGACACCGGCATGATCCACATCAACGACGGGACCATCGCCGACGAGCCGATCGTCCCCTTCGGCGGCGAGAAGAACTCCGGCGTCGGCCGCCTCAACGGCGACGCCACCGTCGAGGCCTTCACCACCGTCAAGTGGATCTCCATCCAGCACGGCCGCAGCCGCTTCCCGTTCTGACGATCCCGCCCGGCGCACCACCGGCCGGGGCCCGTTGTCGGCCCCGGCCGGTAGCGTCCACACCATGACGGACCATCAGATCGCCCTGTCCGACGGTCGCACCCTCCGCTCCTACGACACCGGGCCCGCCGATGCCCCGCTCACCGTCGTCTGGCACCACGGCACCCCCAACCTCGGCACACCGCCCGCACCCCTGCTGCCCGCCGCCGCCCGCCTCGGCATCCGCTTCGTCTCCTACGACCGCCCCGGCTACGGCGGCTCCACACCCCTCCCCGGCCGGGACATCGCCTCCGCGGCCGCCGACACCGCCGCCCTCGCCGACGCCCTCGGCATCGAACGCTTCGCCGTCCTCGGCCACTCCGGCGGCGGGCCGCACGCCCTCGCCTGCGCCGCCCTGCTGCCCGACCGCGTCCTCGCCGCCGCCTCCGTCGCCGGACTCGCCCCCTATGGCGCCGACGGCCTCGACTGGTACGCCGGAATGACCGACTCCGGGATCGCCTCACTGCGGGCCGCGGCCGCGGGCCGCGCCGCCAAGGAACGCCACCAGCAGGACCACGGCGCCGACTACGACTGCGAGTTCACCCCCGGTGACCTCGCCGCCCTGCACGGCGTCTGGTCCTGGTTCGACACCGTCGTCGGCCCCGCCGTCGCCGCCGGCCCCGCCGCACTGATCGACGACGACCTCGCCTACACCGCCCCCTGGGGCTTCGACCCCGGGCGGATCCGCACACCCGTCCTGCTGGTGCACGGCGAACGCGACCGCATCGTCCCCGCCGCCCACAGCCGCTGGCTCGCCGACCGCATCCCCACCGCCGACCTGCGGACCCGCCCCGACGACGGCCACATCTCCGTCCTCACCACCGCCGAAGACACCCTCACCCGACTGGCCGCCCGGGCCACCCGCTGAGGGCTGTCCCCGAGCGGCTGCCCCTGAGCGGTCACCCCGGGTGGTGGCCCGCCGTGAGGAGGAATTCGTCCAGGTCGGTGCCGTACCAGCGGGTGGTGCGGCCCCGGGGGGTCATGCCGAGGCGGCGGCAGACCGCCGCCGAGGGGGCGTTGCCCGGGCGGACGACCGCCCGGATCTCCGGCAGGCCGTCCGCGAAGCCCTTCGCCACCGCGGCCCGCGCGGCCTCGGTGGCGAAGCCGTTCCCCCAGGAGTCCGGGTGGAAGTGCCACCCCACCTCCACCTCGCCGTCCCCGTCGGGGAGCGGCACCAGCAGCACCGAGCCCGCCACCACCCCGGTGTCGGCCCGTTCGACCGCCCACACACCGAACCGCGGGTCCGCCGACCGTCCCCGGAAGCGTTCGACCAGCGCCAGCGCCTCCGCCTCGTCGGCGAGCACCCGCGGCTGCGCCCCCAGCCACCGGGCGACCTCCCACCGCCCGTACAGGTCCAGGGCGCGCGCCGCGTCCCCGGCCTCCCACAGCCGCAGCACCAGCCGCTCGGTACGCCACACGAAGAACCACCGCCCCTTCTCGCAGAGGATCCGATCCTGCCCCCGCCGGGCCCGCCGCTGCCAGGGCCCGGGAACGGCCCGCTACCGGCCGCGTGCCGGCCCGCCGTCCACGGCCCCCGTCGGCACCTGCGGCGCGCCCGTGGCCAGGTCCAGGACCACCCTGCCGTCCAGCGGACCCGCCAGCCGGAACCGCTCCGGCGAGACGTGCAGCGCCGCGTCGCACGCCGTCCCGGGCCGCGCCGTCGACCGGACCCGGGCGATCAGCACCACCGCGGCGCCGGTCTCGTACGCCTCGGTGCGCTCCACCCGCTCGCAGCCGCCGTGCGCGACCCCGGCCGTCACCGTCCTGCCGTCCGCGGACACCGCCGCGAACGACGCCGACCGCGCCCCCCGCACGTCCTCGGGCGGCCCCGACGGGGGCTGCTGCGACTCCACCGCCGGGTAGGTGAACGGATCGGCGTACCCCGCGATCCGGAACCGCCACACCGGGATCTCCGCCCGTCCGCGGCTGGTCGCCACCTCCCGCGTGCCCGGCTCCGCGCCCGTCACCGTCAGCGGCTGCCCGCAGGTGCCGTTGCACGCGGGCCTGCCCTCGGTCAGCGACCGGAACACCGCGTCCGCGGACCGCAGCGGCAGCGTCAGCTGCGAGCCGTCCGCCCACCGCACCTGCGTCAGCCCCGAGAAGGTCTGCGGCAGCCCGCCCGCCAGCACCAGCCGCCCCGACTGGTACGCGTCCTTGTCCGTGCCGCTGTGGAACGCGTCCGGCGGCAGCCACTCCGCGGGCACGCCCACCGGGTAGTAGCCGGACCGCCAGGCCTTCTCCTGCGCCGAACCCGGCCAGGCGGCCGCCACCTCGGCGGCCCGCTGCCGTGCGGGCGCGTCCGCCGTCGCCTCCGCCGTCGCGCCGCCCTCCTGCGGGCCGCCGCGCACCACCGTGCTGCCGCAGCCCGCCAGCGCGCACACCACCAGCAGAGCCGGTACCGCCGCCGCCACACCCCTGCGCATCCGAGTGACCCCCTGCCGGTACGAACCAACCGAACGGCAGTGGGACGCAGCGGCCCGCCGACGGGTTCCGCCGCCGCCCCCGGGGCGCGCGGACCGCCGCGCGGCGCGACACTGGTGAGCGGTCCCGCACCCGCGCGGCCCGAGGAGGTGCCCCATGACCGAGTACGAGCTGTCCTTCCCGCACCCCGGCCAGGACACCGACGACATCGTGGTGGTCCATCCCACCGGCACCCTCGGCCCCGGTGGGCACCCGGTGTACACCGACGACAGCGGCATCGTCCGCGCCGAGATCAGCGACCGCGACGAGGTCCGGATGCTCGCCACCGGCGGTCGCCAGGAACTCACCCCGCCGTCCACCGTCCACCGCCGCGCCTGACCCTTGCACGAGATGTGGGCGGACTGACGCCGGGCAGCGCACGGGGGCGCGGTCTCCCGCGCCCCCGTGGCCCGACCCTCCCCAGGGCTTGTCTGACAATTCCCGCCGCGCGCGCGACGCCGGGCATCCCGACCGGACGCACCGCCGCATCGCCCGAGTACGTCCAGTACGAGGCCGATACGGCGGCACACCCGGTCGGGCGCCCGACGCCGCGCGCCGATGCGACGCGAATTGTCAGACAAGCCCTAGGGCCTGTGTGATGTTGTGATCAATCTTCGGGTTCTGCCCCCGTTTCGGGGTGGAAACCGGTAGGACTGTCAGGTGTGACGCGCAGGCAA